>PAMF01000018.1 GCA_002707185.1 Chloroflexota bacterium
CGGAGGCCTTTAATACAGTTATTGATCTGATACGACAAGAATGTTCTGAGCTTAATTTTGATACTATTGTTGGGGTAGAATCTCGCGGTTTTATTTTTGGTGCTCCCTTAGCATGTACCATGCACAAATCGTTCGTGCCGGTTCGTAAAGAAGGTAAGTTACCAGGTGATACTATTTCCGCTAGTTATTCTTTGGAATACGGATCGAATACTCTAGAAATACATGATGGCGATATAGCACCAGGCTCTCGAGTATTGGTGATCGACGACCTTTTAGCGACGGGAGGCACTATTGAAGCAACAGCAGAATTAGTAGAGAGGTCNCAAGGTATCGTTGCTGGAATTGGATTAGTAATTGAGTTGACTGGGTTGGGTGGNCGGGAGCGTCTCAANAAGTANGATGTTTTTTCTCTGATTCAGTATTAAATCTAGGATGAATTATTCGACGGTTTAATAAATTTTGTAGTGCTTGTCTGCACANTTTAATGGAACGATTCCCTTATGGGATTATAAAAAGGAGATGTTTATGTCCGAGAAAGGAATGATAGGTAATGTTGAGGTTATCGCTGTAATAGATATGATTCCTCCTGCGAGGGAACCTTCTGCGATGTTCCCTGACGTACCTGCNTCGGCTTGGGATGATCACCAGGATTCTNTAGAGAATGGTATGTTGCAGTTGTATTATGGTGCGTTTGTAGTGTTGTCCGAAGGTAAAACGATATTAGTTGATACNGGAATGGGGCCGGGACCTCATCCAGATCGCGGGAACTTGACTGGGAACCTTTACGAAGTAGTTAGTGATGTGTTGCAGCCNCCAGATAATACAAGGAATACCAACGTTTCTCCCTCTGATCAGGTTAACTTCGTAGTTCATACTCATTTGCATGCTGATCATGTAGGTTGGAATCTTCGTTATTCCGGCGGNATGCCTGCTCCCAATTTCCGGCGGGCTAGGTATTGGATACCTAAACCNGATTATGATTACTTTACAGAGCCTACNAGGTTGGAACAGGCTCCACATGTACAACGGCAGATAATGCCCCTACGNAGACTAAGNTTGCAAGAAATTATCGATGGCCCAGCTGATGTTACGGGAGAGGTGTCGGTCACTCCAGCGCCGGGNCACACGCCAGGCCATCAAGTGGTTCTGATTGATTCAAATGGTCAAAAAGGGGCTGTGGTGGGGGANCTATTACATACCATTGCACAAGTTTCGGAACCGACTTGGTGTGCAGGAGTGGATACAGACAAGGNNCAGAGNGCTGCAAGCCGGGAGAAATTGTTGGACCANGCCGAGAAAGAGTCTTGGATAATCTGCGCCGGACATTTTCCTCCGGGTAAACAGGTTGGCAAGGTCGTTAACGACGGTGGCAAGAGGGTTTGGCAACCCCTGTAGGACGTTNTTGGAAACCAGATAGCAAGTACAAAGGGAGCCAGATAGCTAGAAACCGCTAGTTTGGCTCCTTTAACAAAATCCTTAGGCGAGAATTACATGGTTTAGGGTTCGACAGTTATAATCATAGAAGCTGATTGAGAATTGAGAACGGTTATGCTGACGGGATTTTAGTTAAAAGAATTTGGTCAAGTAAAAGTATCGGAGCCTGACATACACTATGAGCAAGTTACTAGACGTATTAGATAAAATTAGAGATGGTGCACCTACTCCCCTTGGCTTTAGCGTGAAACGCCCCGAGAAGTTACCGGGGATGGCATTGATAGGGTTGGTTTCAAAGGATCANGCTAAAGGCGTTGGTATTGTTACAGATGAAGGGTTAGATGCACTGATCTTGGGGAGTTCTGGTGATCCCAAGGATATAAACGCCTTCACCGATGATCTNGATGGCCAACCGTGGGGTGTNCGNGTTGCTGGATTGTCTAGAGATGATGCGCANGTTTATCAGGAAAGCGGATCTGATGCTTTGGTTTTCGGCCTCGAAGGAACATCTGCATCAGCCCTGGTAAACGATGAGCTAGCTAGGTTTNTATGTGTTGACCCGAACATGGACGATAAAGAGTTGAGAGCAGTTTCTTCATTACCTATTGATGGATTTGTAATGCCNTTGACTCAGGGAAATGATGGCTTGANCCTGGGAGANCTAGCTTCAGTCGGCTCGGTTAGTCGTAGGTCAGATAAATACATAGTGCTGGANGTGGCAAAGCCAATAGAAGGTAAAGATTTGGAGGCTTTGAGGGATATAGGTGTTCATGGGCTTTTGGTTGATGTAGATCTCATGGGCATCGATAATTTGAAAAGTTTAAAAACTGCTTTGTTGGAAATGCCTAAACCAACTTTCAAGCGGCGGGATCGTCCCATAGCAATATTACCCGGATCTGTTTTTGCTCCGCCTGAAGATCCTGAACCTCATGAGGATGAGGAAGAAGAAGGCGACGAATAACCTAGTCAAGTATTATTAACGAGGCTCTCGAGTTTATTTCTTGTTCAACATTTTNCGGGACTGCCGCTGTNCGATAGCTTTACAGGTTTAGCATTTCTAACATCATCCGCCGTTAGTATGTGTGTCCATATAATTCAGACAACCAGATTAAGTTAATTTAGTTTAATAAGATTTGCGGGGTGACCAATGAACAAAGTCCATGATAGAGGTGGTTGGCCTAATGAAACTCCGATCGATCTCACTGAACATCAGATCATGGATTGGGAGCAGCGTGTAGATGCGTTGCACTCCGTTCTTAGTTCCAAAGGCTTGAGGACTACGGACGAGATGAGACGTGCTATAGAAAGTTTGGATGAAGAAAGCTACGTGGCGATGGGCTATTACGAAAAATGGACCGCAGCGTTAGAAATTCTTCTCGTGGAAAAGGGTGTACTTACAACACAGGAAATAGATATCGCAACCAAAAATATTATGGGTGATGTAATTGGGTGATGATGAATTGGTAGATGTTAGGTTCTCACTGACTAATGTTGTGAAGGTACGAAGTGGTTCACCATCAAATCATTTTAGAACTCCGTCATACATACAGGATAAGACTGGAGTAATAGTTGCCCATCGTGGAAATTTTCTTAATCCGGAATCCCTTGCCCATGGAGGAGACGGATTACCCAAGCAACCACTTTATACAGTCGAGTTTAATCAAAGTGAAGTGTGGCCCAAATATCTGGGAGAATTTCATGATCGGATTCTCGTAGATGTGTATCAACATTGGTTAGAAGCTGTTTAACAGTCCATATAACGAGGTTTTATGAGTAATGACCATAACGGTGAAATGCCAAATACTGACCATGATGATCTCGAATTAGACAGTAACCTGGGTTATTTTGCGGAACGCGCTCGCGCTATCGAGAGATTGTTGATAGATAAAGGTATTTGTACTGCTCAAGAAATCCAAGCACAAATAGACGAGAGAGAATCTAGATCTCCTGCTGACGGTGCGAAGGTCGTTGCTCGCGCTTGGATTGATTCTGAGTTTAAGAATCTACTGCTGAAAGAAGCTAATGTTGCTCTATCTGAACTCGGATATGAGCTGCCTGATACTACCCCTCACCTGGCGGTGGTTGAAAACACATCCGACGTTCACTACATGGTAGTCTGTACCCTGTGTTCTTGCTACCCTAGGATGTTGCTTGGAAGGCCGCCTGACTGGTACAAGAGCCTCGAATATCGCTCGCGTGCCGTAGTAGATCCTCGTGGTGTGATGCGAGAATTCGGTTTGGACTTACCATCAACCATCGAAGTTAGAGTAGTAGATAGTACAGCGGATTTAAGGTACTTGGTGTTGCCCCGTCGTCCTGCAGGGTCCGAAAACCTGAGCGAACTTGAATTGGCGCGGTTGGTTACGCGAGATAGCATGATCGGTGTAACAGAGGCCTTGTCTCCCGAAATTCTATCCATAGTCTGACTAGGCCGTTTATCAAATGAACGGTGCCCATAGTCTAGGAATATGACTGAATATATGGCTACTTATTGAGTTCTGGCCAGAACCGCTCTTCTCCCCAAGGGTCCGCGTTATTGTTGTACCCTCGTTGCTCCCAAAATCCGGGAGAGTCGTCTTCCATTAGCTCAATTCCATTGATCCATTTAGCGCTCTTCCAAGCGTAACGGCTTGGAATGATTAACCGCAAAGGCCAACCGTGGTCAATCTCCATTTCTTGCCCGTTTTGTTTGTGCGCGAGGAAGCCTTCATTCAGAGCCACCGATAGAGGAATATTTGTGGTGTAGTCACCAAAACAGTGGGCCATAACGTAATTGGCTTTGGAAAGTGGTTTAGCCAGTTTCACAAGATTGGCAAATGTAACTCCCTCCCAGCCATTATCCAAAGAACTCCATTGGGTAACACAGTGGAAATCAGCGGTAATAGAATTCCATTCCAGGTTCAAAAATTGATTCCAGTTAAGCTCTATTTCTTGTTCAACCATGCCAAACACTTTTATTTTCCAAGTTCCCAGATCAACATCCGGCGTTGAACCGTATGTCAGCACAGGAAATTTTTGACTAAGGAATTGGCCTGGGGGTACTCGTTCACCTTGTTCCGGTGCTTGTTTTATTTGGTCAGGGCGTTTTAGTCCGAATTGGGGTTCCAAATTTTCATTCATTTTTCTGAATCCTAGGACACTTGTTATAAACCATTAACTTTATGACTACGGTGTAACGTTGATTTTATTGCTAGTATCTTCAATGATCTTTCCAATCTTAATTGAGGCTAGAGTCGAATTCGCTTGTAATGCGCTAATAAGATCAGGTCCTTTGTCTTCCGCAACGGAGATAAGCAGTCCACCAGAGGTTTGCGCATCGCACAGGAATAATCGTTCCTTCTCATTTAAATCTGGATGCCATACAGCCGATTGAGATACGCTTTGGAGATTTCTGTGTGTTCCACCGGGTGCTACCCCTTGTTCTAATAGATCCCATACTCCTGATATCGCCGGTACAGATGATAAAGTGATTTCCGCGCTCACGCCACTACCTTTAATCATGGATTGCAGATGTCCCATTAATCCGAACCCTGTAACGTCTGTTGCTGAATGAACTCCAACATCGGTCATGGCTTGGGATGCTGACTTATTGAGCGTGGCCATAGTAGTACAAGCTTCTTGTAAAACTTCAGGCGGGCATATGCCCTGTTTTCCTGCTGTAGTGATTATCCCTGAACCTAGGGGTTTGGTGAGGATTAACACATCTCCGGGTTGCGCCCCCGCATTAGTAATTTGTTTGCCAGGTTCGACTGTGCCCACAACTGATAGACCATACTTGGGTTCGGGATCGTCTACTGTATGCCCACCAACTATCAGGCATTGGGCTTCCGCCGCTTTGGAATATCCCCCCTTCAAGACTTCACTGAGGATTTCCTTATCAAGCTCTGCAGGGAATCCAACTATGTTCATAGCAACCAGAGGAGTCCCTCCCATTGCATACACATCGCTGAGTGAGTTAGCAGCCGCTATTTCTCCAAATTGGAAAGGATCATCGGTAATGGGTGGAAAGAAATCGACTGTCAGGATTAGGGCAGTATGATCGTTGATCCGGTATACTGCCGCATCGTCACCGGTTTCCGTCCCGACTAATAGATTCGGGTGTTTGATTATTGGTATGTCTTTTAAGATCTGAACCAGATCTTCCAAGCTGAATTTAGCAGCTCAACCAGCACAGTGCGAAAGTTCCGTCAGGCGTATTGCATTTTCTACCATGTAAGCCTCCTAACCTCTGGACCCAATTATATATTATTGTTTAATATGTGCCATAAACGTATTACATTATATGTCATATTGGAATCAGCCTCAGGCTAACATTGATGAAGATACTTGCCAATACTGCCTTGCCGATACTGCAATTTGTTGCGCCTAGGTGCTAAATGGGGATAGGACACGTAGTATTGAGTTTGGGGATAGACTATTATTAGAGCCTACCAAGTACCGGCATTGTTGGTTAAGGAGGAAAATTAATGGAACCATCTATTCGCAACTATCGTGGTGCTAATTTAGGAGAGGGTTCTGCTAGGTTGGTCGGTTTAGATGACAATCCTACGACATGCACTTTGTCATATTCTAGAATTGAGCCGGGGAAAACTAGTTCCCATCACATACATCCGTGGGAACATGAGGTTTATATTATCCAAGGTTCTGGGACTTTGATTTGTGACGGTACCGAATACCCGGTAAAAGAAGGCGACGCGATGTTCATACCTGGTAACGTGGATCATTACACTCTCAATAACGGTGGACAGGAAGATATTGTTCGAATAGAAATTAACCCATTGGAAGCGGCCCGAAGTGGTGGTGCTAGAAACGAGGACGGTCAAGGTACTGGTCAGCCGCCAGTAATTCGGAATTTTAAAGATCTAAATTCTGATACAGGAAGTCGTATTTTGAATACGAAAGACGGTGTTCCGAATTACGTAATGCTTTATAACGGTCCAATGATGCCAGGAGCGGTTAGTCACCCTGATACTGGGGGACATTCTCATAGGTGGGACCATGTTGTATATGTTTTGGAAGGCAAGGGAACATTGACATGTGACGGGACTGATTACATCGTATCGGAAGGAGATGCTATAGTTGTGCCGCCCAACTCTCAACATCAGTGGAAGAATGAAGCTGGAGCACCGATGCTCCGTGTAACGTTTAACGAGATAGGTTCTGAATCCCATGAAGGCTAAATAGTCGGGGTAGCCAGTATGGTACGTACAATAAAATATTAGTTATAGGGAGGAGTATTTACATGGCAGGNGCTAAAGAAACTTTTGAGATNGAGCTTAATGTTGACCACAGGATTTTTATCAAATCTGCAGTGGAGAAATATGGNATCGGGAGCGAAGACAAAGTTCTCCGCATAATCATGGATTTTGTCCAAACTAATCCTGATTTGCATGATAGTGTGTTTACAGAATTTCGTTGTTTACGGTGCGAATAGCGCCTAGTTTCTCATTTTGTTATATATTTCCAAAGAGAAGAGGGTAACTTTATCTAGTTACCCTCTTGAGTCTTGTTATTGGGTTGGTAGAACTAATTTTCTACCATACGTTGAACTGCTTCTAAGGCCAGATAATAACCGTATACGCCGAAACCGTATACAGACCCCTTGCAAACTGGTTGTATGGTAGATACGGTTCCTCTAGAAGTTGGATTAGAAGCGTGAACCTCAATTACTGGGAATGCCACCTGAGATATTGCCGCTCGAATTGGCCCTGTAGTAGTAGTATATCCTGCTGGGTTCATCAAAGCGGCGTGGGTGCCATTCTCATGTGCTTGATATAACGCGTTAATTACTTCNCCCTCGATGTTAGAGTGAATGAAATCTACGTCTATCCCTAGACCTTCCGCGTAACCTTTTACCTGNTCATTTATCTGGTCTAGTGTATCTGTCCCAAATATTTCCACTTGGGATTTACCTCTCATGTTCATGCCGGCTCCCTGAATTACTAATACCTTGGTCATAAAGAACTCCTTTTTAATAATATAAGACGGATTAAAGTGCGAGCTGGTTATTTGGTTGATTCAGATGCTAAGAAATCTTGATACCTAGCTTGCGAACTATTGGAGACTGTTTCCTTGAAATTTGTTTAAAGTATAACCACTAGATTTCTATAATCAAGACAATTTTACAAAGCTATTTTGGAACAGGAACTGGGTTCCGTCGCTCAACGGTTTTCCCGGTAATGAGAGGTGTTAGAATCATGGCTGGTAGGATTAATGCCAAGCCTACCATGGCGTTAACCGAAATAGCCCATTGAGATCCTACAGCAGCAGCTAATAATCCCATTTCTAGGCCACCTATGGGTGTTCCAACGCCTATACAAAANCTCATGAGACCGACCATNCGTCCTCTAAGTTCTTGCGGGGCGGAAAGCATNGTGATTGAACTTTGCATCGTTCCAAACCCGGACTGTCCAATGCCTCCTAAAATCAAAATGCAAAAGGTTAGTACATACCACGGAGACCAGGCCCACATTAAGCCCATTATNAGAACAATNATGGACCCTATAGAGAATACTCTACCGTGATATTGTATGTTTCTACTAGCAGCCATTAATCCTGCGCCAATTAATTGTCCAACTCCTTCTGCGGCCACTAATACACCAATTAGCGTCTCTCCAACGTTTAAGTTTGTGTCACCAATGGCAGTTATTAATTGCTGAGCTGGGAAGGCTGCTGCATTCATGATTATNGTTATATAAAGCATTCCCATTAATANTGGGTTGGCTAAGGCATATTTAATGCTGATCCACAACCCTCGTGCCACTTGTTGTTGATTTCGGATTATCACTCTGTCCGGAATTCTAATCCTAGTTACGAAGCCGAAAGCTAGTATGTGCGTAATCAATACGAACGAGTAAGCTTCAGAAAAACCCATGGTTTCAACGAGTAATCCTGCTAAGAANGGTCCTGCTATTTTTCCAGTAGTATTACCTATTTGATCCAATGAGAGGGCGTTGACGACTTTGGTTTCACCTACAATGTCCAATATTGCGGTGCGTCTAGAAGGATCTTCNAGGGCTTTNGTAATNCCTTGCATTATTAAAGCCAAATANAGTTGCCANGGTTCTACAACANCATAAAAGATCAGGCCCAAAACAACACCAGACGTGATAACGTTGGCAAATTGAGCCAATAGCATTACGTGCCAGCGATTGAACCGATCTGCAATGCTCCCAAAGATTAGCGATAGAACTGGACGAGGGACGTTATTAAAAACTAAGACTAGGAGTAGTTGAAAAGGTGAACCCGTAGTTTGGAATATCANGAGACTTAGAACTAGTAACTCGGTCCTTCNGGAGATTTCGTGCAGGCTGCCTGCACACCAAACATTTATGAATGCTTTGTTTTGTAATACATTGAAAACTGGGATGCTGCTACCTGATTGATTTTGCAAAAAAAGCCTTTATAGAAAAATTCTAGATAGATGGCTATTCTAACTTAATTGTATGAATGATGTTTGATCGGAATCCTCGAAGCGCTTAGATCAGACGAAATACATTGTTACTCAAGGGCGCTGAATATTCATGGTGATAACTTGGTAAGTAGATAAATTAGCTTTTCTTATGATGTGATTGTTCGTGTCCGCTATGTATAAATAACCTCCTGTGATGCTTAATCCACTTGGCTCCGAAAATTCAGCATCGGTGCCAACCCCGTCTTTATCCCCAGATTTACCGCTTCCAAATATCGTGCTGGTAATCCGAGTTTCTAGGTTAATACATTTGATTTTGTGATTGTAGGTATCCGCGATATATAACGCTTTGCCTCGATAGGTTATTCCTAAAGGATGCTGTAATCTGCAATGTTCCGGATATCCATCAACATCCCCAAAAACGAATAAATCTTGTCCTACTATTGTCTCAATGTTTCCGCTAGGATCCAAGGTTGCATATCGAATTGCACTAGTTTCGCTGTCAGCAAAATACAAGTGGTTAGTATCTGAAGTAATACCACTTGGTTGGGCTAAAGTAGAGGTTGCTAAAGGTCCATCGTGGAGCGATTCTTGTCCGCTCCCTGCGTATGGGCCTATTTTATGATTGGCAAGATTCATATACCACAGTTGGTGTGATCCGGCCATAGCTATGAACAAATCATCAGCAACACAAGTTATATCCCACGGGGAGTTTAAAGAAACCGCTGTCCTCTGTCCCATAGTTGTGCCGGGTCTATCTTGAGTCCCATCTCCCGCTATGGTGGTTACCGTCTTCAGAGTTAGATCAATTTCTCGGATAGCATGATTCCCTGTGTCTGCTATATATATTTTGTTATTTTTGATAGCGAGTCCCTGTGGGTGATTAAACTCTGATTCAGTGAAGCTGCCATCTGCTAAGCCAGTCGATCCTGATCCAACGATAGATTGGATTTCTCCTTCCAACGAGGTTATTAAAATCTGATTATGGTTACTATCGGAAATGAATAGCGATTCGCTGCCTTCATCCGATAAAAGCTTTCCCGGATAACAAAGGTCTTGGGATATTGTGGAGGGCTGGTTAAAAAAAGTTGACGATCGGTAGATTGTCTTATCACTATCAAACTGGTCTATTAAACGTGATACCACTAGGTCCAGTGTTTGGTATGTTATTTCCCCTTCATGTTTTTCTACCACCTTGCCCGTGGGACTAACAAACATCAAGGTTGGCCAGGCTCGACAGGCGTATTGTTGCCAGATTTGGAATTGTGGATCGTTTATCACTGGATGTGTTAGTTCGTATCGTCGAACCGCGTTATTGAGGTTTTCTTTGGAGCGTTCGTTTGGAAATTTAGCCGAATGTATGCCGATTACAACTAATTCCCGGTCATATTTTTCTTGTATTTTCTC
This sequence comes from Chloroflexota bacterium, assembly GCA_002707185.1. The sequence continues at coordinate 10,253 of PAMF01000018.1, forward strand.
CAACTGGGGAAATATGTGGAGACAGTTAATTCAACAGTATGTCCAAAAATCCAAAACGACCAGTTTGCCCCGGAATTCTCTCAACGTCAGTGGCCGGGTGGTGTTAATCCATTCGGCGGTATCCGGGAACTCCGGGGCATTTACTTGTCCAGAGAAAGATTCTGGCATTCGTCTCCGCTGTGTGTTATCTCTTAGGTCGCTTATGTATCCACTATCTAGGAGGGGCTTCTTCAAAAGCCAATGTAGCGAACCTCATGAAAATGGCTCCTACGGGCTCCCCGAGCGGAGCGTTGGCTACTAACACGGCGATCAAATGTTTTTTGCCGGGAACCGCTGGTTCCTCTAATAGGACTCTTTTGTTAGTGTTGTTTCCCGTAATTACTCCAATGGTTCGGTCGATGGTTCCGTCATAATAAACTTCACCGTAATTGTCTACGTTAGTTTCAAAATAAACCCGGTTACCCTCGACTTTCTGTCCCTTTACTTCTTCAGGCATGGTAAATTCAAGGCGATACCAAGCAAACGTAAATCCTTTGGAATATCTAGCCTGTATATCGACGTTGTGATCCCAAGAAGAGTCATCGTAGTCCGGCAATCGCGCGGAACTGCCCATCAGCTCGGCTACCAGCCCTTGATTGGGTTCCCCCGGAACCAACCCGGGTGCCACGTTCCATCCTGACGCTTTCACGACAGTTAAATCGTTAGCGTCTCCAAGATCCAGAGCAACTCTGGCCATGTCTATACCTCCCTTTAACCTGTAAGACTCTTTGAATTGTGATATGGCGGGATTTTAGCAGATAAAATCCAATTTACAACGTAAGTTGCTATTAGGGATAAACTAAATTAGCCCTTCTTCACGTACGCTTCTTAACGCTTGTTCGAATGCTCCCAGAGTCTTGTCTATTTCCTTTTCTGAATGGGTGGCCGATACCAGAAATGCGTTTTTGCCCATTAGATCTACCCCGTTGTTCTGCAAGCCNCTTTTGATGCTTGTCATGGCAGGTAGCGCTATAACCTTTTTTATATCATCGTGTNCCAAGGTGCATACTTCCCGGTNGCAATCACAATCCGATAGTACGAAGTGAATCATTGATGCNATCCCGTAAGCGTGACCAGNNACCTCCATTTTCCCGAGTACGTCGTTTAATCCCTTTTTCAATCTCANTGCCATGAGATCTGCTTGTTGGTTGATTGGTTGATTGGCAATTATCTCAAGACANGTGGCTCCTGCTACTGCNGAAAGCGGATTGGCNTTAAANGTGCCTGGATGATAAACCCGTCTTTGAGAGTCCCANTCAGGNTCTCCTCTGTGAGATATCATATCGATTATGTCCTNTTTNCCTCCAACTGCNCCGCCTGGGAGAGCACCGGCCACGATTTTAGCCATGGTAGTCAGATCGGGCTCNACATCGTAAAGAGATTGAGCTCCACCTGGAGACGCCCGAAACCCAGTAACTACCTCATCAAAAATTAACACTATCTCTTTTTCCAAAGTTAATTCTCTGAGACCCTTCAAGTAGATCGCCGAATTGATAGGCAGTTGTCCGTAATGTGCTCCCGTTGGTTCCAAGATAATTCCTGCTATGTCGGTATCTTTTTCCAAAATCCGTTCTATTGCCTCAAGGTCTCCGGAGGGAACTACAACCATATTGGCCCAACTTTCCTCCGGTATACCCGGTGAAGCTTGATCAGAACCAGCCATGGCATAGTCATGCCATCCATGGAAATGATCTTTTAATTTGATTATTTTGTTCTTACCCGTATAGGCACGAGCTAATCTCATGGCCATCAATGTCGCTTCAGTCCCTGAACTGTGGAACCGTATTCGCTCTATAGAAGGGAGCAGAGCTTTGATAGATCGTGCCCACCGCAATTCTTCTTCGGTAGACGCACCAAGGTGAGTGCCGCGATTAATTTGCTGTGTAACTGCATCAACAATAGCCGGGTGGGAATGTCCTAATAAGAGGGCCCCATGCCCCGATACGTAATCCACATATTCGTTATTGTCTACGTCCCATTTGTAAGGACCAGAGCCATGAGTCATATAAATGGGGAATGGTTGGGCGTACCTATTATCATGGGTTACCCCGCTAGGGAATGTATTTAAGGCTTCGTTATATCTTTNGGCGGANCCGGGATGCTTGGATATATAATCCTCTAATATAGTCGTCATACGTTCTCCTCCTCTATGACATTATTCGGTCTGCATTCTTAGATTACTGTTGTGTTGGATTGGATTGCTGTCTTACTCNGGTTGTTTAGACTGGATACATGAGCAAAGTGTCTAGAGACCGGGAAATTGATTCCGGATTCTCGCTGAAAATGTCNGTCCGAGTCCNTTGAAAATAGCTATTATCAGATACGATTTTGTAGTTGACATGGGACTCTTTTTATATTACATTTCTACATTATAATAAGTTCAAGAAAGCCAATATCGTCTTCCGAATCGCATCGTAGGATAATATTGGGTATTCTTGTACTTTTCAAGTCAAGCAATTACGGCTGGCATCACAAAAACTAACTAAGGAGGAGCATAATGCCGGGACAAGACATTGCTTTAATGGCCCATTTGCTGCGGCGAGCAGGTTTCGGTGCTAGTAGATCCGAAATAGAGGCTAAGGCTTCTGAGGGATANGNGGCGACTGTTGAGGATATGCTTAACCCATCAGCTCAGCCTATGATCGACGAAGATCTAATGCTTCGGTATCATCCTACTTACAACCACGCAGGTGCGATAGAGATTAATACTCAAAACTGGGTCTATCGTATGATTAACAGTCCCAGACAACTGCAAGAGAAAATGTCTCTTTTCTGGCACATGATTTTCTGTGCAGGTCATAGCAAGATTGACAGCGGTGAAGAAATGGGGCGGATGATCTCCATGTTCCGTGATAACGGCATGGGTAACTTTCGGGAGCTACTTTACAAGCTCTCAACTAATCCTGGAATGATGTATTATCTGGATAATTCGGAGAGCCATAAGGCCAACTTGAACGAGAACTACGGTCGAGAGTTGTTAGAGTTGTTCTCATTGGGAGTTGGTAAAGATGAGGCCTTTAACTACTCCGAGGATGATGTAAAGGCATGTGCCCATGCGTTCACCGGATGGAACGTCGCCCCTGCATATCCGCCTTTCCCGTACGGTCGTAGCCCCTGGCAGTTTAGATTTGATCCAACTGATCACGATGATGAAGAAAAGACTTTCTTAGGTGAGACTGGCCGCTGGAACGGCGACGACATAATAGACATAGTATGCAAGCAACCTGGGACGGCGCGGTTCATCTCAAGGCATCTCTACAACTATTTTGTAGCAGATGAGGTGCCTGTGCCTTCTTGGCGTCAGACTGCACCAAAAGATGGAGATCTGATAAGTGAGCTAGAAAAGGTTTATTTTGACTCCGGTTATGACATCACCGAGATGTTGCGAACCCTTTTCAACTCGGATGGTTTCAAGAACGCGCAGTTCGCGAAGGTAAAGAATCCGGCGGAGATGGTAGTCGGAACCATGCGTCTAGTTGGAGAACATCGGGACGAGATCAAGCCAGGTTTGTTCGAGATTTCTCAAGAGCCTAAATACATGGGNATGGANTTGATGAATCCTCCAACNGTCGAAGGCTGGCATACAGGCCACGAATGGATTGACAGCGGAACTTTAGTAGAGAGGATCAACTTTGCGGCTGATTATCTTGGNAAGACNGACCTGTCAGGTGTCCAGACNATGATAANTAANCTNATGGGTCAGGGTNCCAGNCTGACGCCAGAACAATTTGTTGATGGTTGTATTGATCAGGTCGGATGCCTGAATATAACAGCGGACACGAAACAAGAATTATTAACTCATGCAAATCGCGATGGCAACTTGGCTCACGCCAGTGATGCTGAAAAAGGTGAATTTGCACGAAGAAGCGGCGAAATGTTCCAGATGCTCGCAGCGACTTCAGAATATCAATTCGGTTAATCCACGTCTCATATAAAACGCTAAGTTAAACGGAGGCTAAATTTATGGTATCTACCAACAAGGAAAACATCCTAGCAGTGNTGTCCCTCTCGGGTGGTAANGATGGATTGAACACGGTAATACCGTTCAATGAGGGTCTGTATAGGGATTATCGCCCGACACTGAGCATACCTGAAAACCAGATCATACCTCTCAACGACCAAATAGGTCTTCACCCCACTATGGCCCCTCTAAAGAGGTTCTGGGATGAAGGTAAATTGGCTATTTTCTTGGGTATCGGATATCCCAACCCAAGTTACTCCCACTTCCGGTCGATGGATATCTGGCATACATGTGAGCCTGATAAGATCGGTACAGAAGGTTGGTTGGGTCAGGTTATCAAAGAAATTGACCCCAACTCCGAAAACGTATTGACCGGCGTCAACTTTGGGAGAGGGTTACCTAGAGCTCTGGCCAAGGAAGGTGTACCGGTAGCGTCTGTAGGTGATCTAGAGACATATGGACTGTTAACTGGGATAGATGGAGATGCACAACGCTCCCAAGCGCTTGACGTTTTCGGTCGTATGTATGGTCCGACAATTGGATCGGGATACACTATGGATTACATAAGAAGAACAGGGACCGATGCGCTCAAGGGTGCAGATATACTAGCAACTGCTCCGGACAAATATTCCTCGACNGTGGAATATTCTGCTACGGCAATTGGACAGTATATGAGGAACATTGCCCAGACTCATCTGGCCGAGTTTGGTACGAGGGTTCTCTTTACTACGTCTCCATATAACGGCTTCGATACCCACGCTAATCAGGCATCTGATCATGCCAGGTTATGGACGGACGTCTCGAGGACTGTTGAAAATTTCATGGAAGATCTGAGAGAGCACGATGCGAGCGATAACGTCATGTTATTCATGCATTCCGAATTTGGTCGTCGTATTGCTGACAATGGCTCAGGTACAGATCACGGCGCAGGCAGCGTTGCTTTTATGGTCGGCGAACATGTAAAAGGCGGAATCTACGGAGATTACCCGTCCTTAGAGTCAGGNGAGCAAGAAGTAGGCGGGAATTTGAAATCCTCAATGGATTTCCGTTCCGTNTACACGACTATAGTAGATGATTGGATGCATTTAGATGCAAAGCAAATAGTTGGTGGTTCTTACGAAAAAATTCCTTTCCTCTAAGCTAATANTAGAGNTTGGAGCNGGCTGGTTANAGAANAATCACTAAGACCGGCCTAATAATTGAATATTTGAGGTATGTAGGATGAGCACACATTTTTTCGGTCTTAAAGACTGGACTTATTCTTACAGTCACACCGTGGGACGGAACGAGTTCGCAGGAACCGGGTTTCGGAATCCAGTAGCAATGGCTATTGATTCTGATGACGTGGTCTATGTTTTAAATCGTTCATATGAAAATCGCCCGGATGGGGTGCGAGTCACGGTTTGTACTGTAGACGAGGAATATATAACTGCATTTGGTGAAGATGGTGAAGGCGATGGTCAGTTCACCTGGCCAACGGCGATAGTTATAGATGACAAACAGAATGTTTACATAGCAGATGAATGGCTTAATAGAATCAGTGTTTTCAATACTGATGGGGAATATCTTAGCAAATGGGGTACGGCAGGATCCGGGGACGGTGAATTGAACAAACCTGCCGGATTGGCACTCACTGCGGATGGTAATGTCCTGATTGTTGACAGTGGAAATCACAGAGTCCAGAAATTCACACTAGATGGCAAATATATCAGTCAATTTGGTGGTCTCGGGGATGGACCCGGACAGTTCAATCTCCCATGGGGGATTGGAGTTGATAAAGAAGGGATGATATACGTTGCCGATTGGCGAAATGACAGGGTCCAGCAGTTTAATCCAAACGGAGAATGGCAGGCTAGTTTTGGTCAATCTGGTGACGGTGTTGGCCAATTTAATCGTCCGAGTGATGTTACNGTAGATGAGGAAGGCCTGATATACGTAGCGGATCGTCAAAATGATCGTGTCCAGGTTTTATCGCCAGATGGACGTTTTGTAGCTGCCATGTATGGTGATAGCCAATTGTCTCCATGGGGCAAGGAGAAATTGTTGTCTAATCCGGATATGATCAGGCAACGAGCCTTGGCAGTAGCAAATGATAACTCGGCATTCGAGAAGACATTTGCTAATCCCTGCGCTGTTAAAATTGATGGAAAGGGGAGAGTCTGTATCTTAGATCACACTCGTGGCAGGATTCAGGTTTATGAAAAATCCAAGGATCCGGTTCTAGTTTAAGTAGAGTAGTTATCTAATTTAAAATACCGCCGGGACTAACGCCCCGGCGGTATTTTTAGTTAAGTTCGTTAATTCGAATTTGATTGTAAAATTTCGGTTTTTATTCAAGTGCCTCAGGCATCCCAGTATCGATCCAAGTTATAATTTCGTCGACTTCCGCGCGAGTCAAGAAAGGACCTTTTAAAGGCATTTTACCGTAGGTTCCAACGGCGCGAGCAAGAGATTTGACTAGCCAAGTATCTTTGCCGGGCACACCTGGTTCGATAGAACGGTAGCCGGATAACACGGAATCTTTTAATTCTTGGGATGTCTCCCAATAATATTCATGGATTCCAGGATAGCCCTCTCGGCCCCATCTCTCTTCCCATCTATGCATAACATCATCAAGGATCTCTTTGACCCTTTGCCAATATACTGGTGACTGATTGGATTCTGTGCTCATGTCGACTTCTCCCCCAATCTATGGTGTTAGACGGGATGTTCATTTACGGATGCCTGGTTGAGGAGTTCTAAGGCATGTGGTAAGACTGGTTTAACTACCTCGAGAGTTTCCTTTACTGCCTTTGGGCTACCCGGTAACGTAATGATAAGGGTCGTACCCCGCACT
>PAMF01000019.1 GCA_002707185.1 Chloroflexota bacterium
CAGGTTAGTCACTACAACCCTTGGAGAAGAGGGGGAAATTCGCCAACCTGGGCTTGCAACACAAGAAACATTAGGCTTAACCCGAAAATTGGAATTAGCTGCCTCGGTTGAAACTCTTGGGATACATGAGCACTCGGTACTAGGCTATAGGGATTCCGGAATGGCAGGAACTGCACCTAATAACCATCCAGATGCATATATCAACGTTCCGGATAAACTTATCGTCGAACAGCTTGTAAAACACATCCGAGAATTTAAACCACAAGTACTACTGACTTTTGAGAATGGAGGCCTTTACGGCCACCCTGACCACATTGCGATTTCTAGGCAGACTACTCAGGCCTTTCAGCTCGCCGGTGATTCATCTCAGTTTCCCCAACAACTGGTTGAGGGCCTACAGACACATAAACCCGAAAGACTTTTTTACAGTGCCAGACCGGTGGGTTTTAGAATGGAATGGGCTCTTAAACTACAAGAGGCTGGGGTTGAAATCGAATTGCCTACACCGGAGCGTGCTTCGGAAGGAACACCGGCCGATGAAATTCATTTGGAAATGGATGTTAGCGAACACTTAGACACTAAAATCGCTTGCATAAAATGCCATCAGACTCAAATGGCTCCGGACTGGCCATACGAAAAGGTTCCCCGTGCACTGGCCGCTTCAATTCTAGGTCGAGAACATTACATCCGAGCATGGCCGGAAGTATCTCCCGGCGAGCCAATGTCCAATAACTTTTTCCATAACCTAAAATAATTGAATGGTGCAATATCCTTCTTAGTAAATAGGAGCTGGATTTATGAACGGATTATTAACGAGGATGCTGGGAGCAGCCAGTCTTAACCCCCATACCTTTGAAGAAATTGAGACAGATCCTCGAGCCACATTACAAGCCGTCATCGTAGTTATCTTAGTGTCGATTTCAGCAGGAATTGGCGGTGTTTTAACCTACGGAATCGGCGGAATAATAATCGGGCCTCTAGTCGGAGTTGTTCAATGGGCGGTCTGGGCTTTCGTTACATATCTAGTTGGAACAACTATATTAAAAACGCCCGATACTCACGCAGATTGGCACCAATTGGCACGTACTACAGGATTCGCACAGACCCCGGGATTGTTAAAAATCTTGGGATTCCTACCGTTAAATATTGGTTCTGTAATTTTATTCATAGCATCAGCGTGGCAATTGGTAGCGATGGTAATTGCCGTCAGACAGGCTCTGGATTATAGAACAACTTGGAGAGCAGTAGCAGTAGTGGTCATTTCTTTCATAATCTCCATGATTCCTTTGATAATACTACAGTCCTTAATGTCACCTTCCCAAGCCGGAATATAGAACATTAGATGAGAACGAAATCGCAAATCAGAGAATCCGTATGGACTTCGTTGGAGCAATCGGGGGTAGTTCATGGCCACAATACTCACGATAAAATTCCGGATTTTTACGGATCAATTGAAGCAGCACAAGGGGTTTTCGATTTAAAGATATGGAAAGAGGCTACTACCATAAAAAGTAATCCTGACAAAGCCCAACAACCGGTCAGGCAAAGGGCATTAGAAGAAGGTAAATTACTCTATATGGCCGTACCACGATTAAGAGAAGAAAGGTGTTTCGTAGAGCTTGATCCGGAACATCTCACATGCCCTCCCGCTCAAGCCGCTACTATTTCTGGCGCTTTTAAAACAGGGAAGCTTGTCTATGTGGAAGAAATGTCAAAAGTAGACCTGGTAATATCAGGATCAGTTGCGGTCAACCGGATTGGCATTAGGATCGGAAAGGGCGGAGGATTTGCTGACTTAGAATATGGTTTAGCAGTGGAAGCTGGAGTAATCGGATCGAACACACCTGTCATTACTACGGTACACTCGCTTCAGGTACTTGAAGAAGATTTACCCAAGTCCCAACACGATGTCCCTATAGATTATATTTTCACTCCCGAAGGAACTACGGAGTGTACAGGGGATCTCGCTCACCCTACGGGTATCTACTGGCAGGACCTTGACGTTGAGAAAATTTCTGCAATCCCGGTGCTTCAAATCTTAAGACTTCGTCAGTAATTAAACCGATTTGAGTTCTGGCATTACTTCTCTTGCGAACAACCGCATACTTTTCTCGGATTCCTCAACAGGCATTCCTGCGTAACTAAACACTCCGATATACGAATCATTCCCACTCAATTTATTGATATCCATAACCTTCCTATAACACTGTTCCGGTGTTCCCCATACCTGTAAATTAACGAAAAAATCTAATACCTCTTCATCCCCATAATCGACGATCTTCTCCGTCATTTTCCCGTAATATTCATAACCACTTACGGATCTTAAATGATCTTCTTTAAACTCGTAATGATCCATAACAGTTTGCCAGTAACCCCCTATATACTTACGAGCCATTTGATAAGCTATTTCTTCATCTTCGTGACAAAAAGTCCAACCTGCAACCACTGGAGGTGGAGGTTCATCTTTGATATTTTGACGGTAAGATTCCCTGTATGTCTNGAGATCCCTGCCGGTTTCTTCCCAGGGTTTTTGTGGGATAACTAGCATTCCGACTCCCAGTTTAGCCATGATCTGAGACGATTCGGGAGATATGGCAGCGGCATATGTTCTACCTTGAAACGTTCGAAAGGGCTCCGGCCTTATCTGGCGCTTCGGTTGTCTTATAAATTCTCCGTCATATTCACAGAATCCATTCTCCAACCCATTCAGAATACACTCTGCTGATTCGACAAATCGAGTCCGGGATTCAGCCATATTTAACCTGAAACCGTCATACTCTACTCGGGCTAACCCCCTTCCAATCCCCAATATCATTCGACCATCACTAAGATTATCNAACATCGAGATTTCCTCAGCTACTCGCATTGGATCATGCCAGGGTAAAACTACNACCATAGAACCGAGTTTGATTTTCTGGGTTCGCCCAGCCATATAAGACAGAAACTGGATTACATCAGGACACATAGTGTAATCCGTGAAGTGATGCTCCACTGCCCAAATCGATTCGAATCCGAGATTTTCTACCAATCCTGCCAATTTCAATTCTTGTCGATAAACCTCGTAATCGGGGGTAGCTTTACCTGGATTTTGAAAAATAGTTGCCGTTCCTACATGCATAAGCTAAACCCCGAGCCACAGAATTAGATAACTAAATTATTTGTGTAAATACCTATCCGAGAGTTTAGGGCAGTGATTATTCGCTGGTCAACAATTGATAGGACACATGTCAGTAAACAGCACGTGCCATATAATAGACACGAGATGGATCTGATAAAACTATAGGGGAGGATATTATGGAATTTGAACAAGCCAAAAATTTTCTTGCCAGCAACCACAGGGCAGTGGTAAACACTATCAATCCCAATGGATATGTACAGTCTAGTATCGTAGTAGCCGGAGCATATAAAGATTACATGGCTTTAGTTTCTATCCGAGGTNGTTCTTCAAAAATTACGAACTTAAAGAAAAATCCTAAATGTACAGTTACTGTGACTAGTTCCGATTGGCGGAATTATGTCGTGGTAGAAGGGGACGCGACATTAATTGATTCTACCAATACAGCAGAAGANCCTTTAAGAATCCAGCTTAGAGAAATCTTCCAAGTTTGCGGAGACGGAACTCATTCTGATTGGGACGAATATGACCGAGTCATGAAACAACAAGANGCCGTGATCGTTTTAGTTGACCCTCGAAAAATCTACGGCTTACTGCGGTAATAAGCCAGTTCAATCAGTTTATCTAAAACGCGAATCTTTATTTTGGAATTTAACACAAATCATAAGGATTCAGTTTCATACCTAAGCACTTCGTNAATAANTCATCGNTTTTCGTCGCTTAAATGGGTNATATAGACACTTTTACAGTCTTTATTTTAAATTAATAAGCCCTTNTGCTTGACTTTCGTCGATTAATGTGGCACATTGCAAGCTATTAGCGTAACGATATTAAAATGGTAACAATAGTTTCTTAATGAAACCATACAATGGTACAGAGAAACCTTATCGTAATAGGCTAATGGNTACAAACCACTACGGAAATCGCCCTAAGGAGATGTACTGTGATTAAAATGAAGAACCTCAGCCTCAGAACCTTGATTCTTATTCCTGTCATAATCTCCCTATTTGCAATAGTNGCTTGCGGATCGGCGGCGCAACCTGAGGCCCAGACACCCGCAGAAGCACCTAAAGCCTCAAGCGCCCAGCCCACAGCAGCCCCTCAATCCGCAGCAGCTCCCGCAGATACAACTGAAGCCAAAGACGAATTGGTCATTGTTATGGCTGCAGAACCTGGTAGCGTTGATCCATGGGATCCCAACTGTAACGCCACCCTAGATACTGCTGTCTGTAATGAAATAGTCAACGAACCCCTAACATGGATTACCAGCGATACATTTGAAGTAGTGACCTTATCTGGAGTCGAAAGCTGGGAACAGATTGGACCCAAAAAATGGAACTTCAAACTTCGCGAAGGGGTAAANTTCCATAACGGAGAGCCATGGAACGCTGAGACAGTTAAAGCCGGAATGGACCAAAACGGGAACGCCGAGAATTCGTCCCAAAGTTACAGCTATCACGGCGCATTACACGGCGAAGTGATCGATGAATTCACAGTTCAAGCAGTCTGTGAAAAAGAATGTCCCATCCTGCCTAGGAGTATGATTTTCAGTAGATTCCAAGCTCCTGANTGGTATGCAGCACAGACTGTTGATGACCGTAGCAGGCACTTATATGGTATAGGACCTTATAAGCTGATCGAATGGAGACCGGGGATAGACATTACCATGGAGATAAATGAAAACTATGTCCCNAATCCGGATAACTCTATTGCCGATGCGCAGGCACCCCACGTTAAANACCTCACCAACTTGTGGCGCGGTGAAGAATTGGTTAGAGCTGCCATGGTCCAGACAGGTGAAGCTGACTGGGCAGCTGACATAGGGCTAGAAAACAAAGCGAGCGTGCCGCAATGGAAGGTATCTGGGACCACCGAAGTCTACGCTCTGATCTTAGATACTATGTGGCACCCTGAATTAAAGAAGAAACAGGTCAGGGAGGCCCTGAACCTGGCTATCGATTGCCAAGCCATAACAGATGCCCTTCTTGAGGGGATGCCATGCTGGGGTAATATATCTCCAGCTGGTACTGTAGGACTTACCCCTGAGAACTCTGCAGCATACGGATATGACCCCACCCGAGCCAGACAACTACTGGAAGAAGCGGGTTACGATCCTAAAAACTCTATCAACGTCCATACCAGGACAGGTCGCTGTTGTAGGGACATGGAATTCCAAGAAGCTATCTTATCTTACTGGCANGAAGTCGGAGTTACATCAGAATTTGCTGTATTAGAGCGAACTCGCAGCAAAGAGATAACCAGCTCAGGTTGCGGTAGGTTTAAAGACGACGACACTTATGTCGGGGTTTGGGATTGTGCTCAAAGAGAACCTCCAGGACCCAACTACGCAACAGCACACGCCTTTACAACCGCTACGTCTAACGAAATGCTAGACACACAGGTCCAGGCTAATCGACGGGCTGGTTGCGTTCATACAAGTTCATTCGCCTGTTACGCAGAAATTTGGGAAAAATCTTTGGTTGCCTTTGAAACACCACCGGGACCCGACAGAACTAGTCGTATGGTAGAAATTGCGGATTTCATCCATGACGAGTTTATCTTCATACCTCTAGTACAAGTACAATATGTATATGGGCTAGCNGGNAATCTGGATTGGGAACCGCTATATGCACCTAGGTTGCGGGCAAACACTATGAAATTCGAATAAAGTAAAGTCTNAACGGTGATCTAAAAACTACTGTAAAGTAAGAAGCCCAAAAGANATCTTTTGGGCTTCTTAAAGAATCGGAAATNAAACAACTTCTTGAATGTGAATGTTNGTTGTCAAATCCATCGNAATCGTGTAAGCTGTCACGCGCAATAATAGTANANTTTTCNNAGAAATTGNATACTANNTCGCTNNTAGAANTAACTCAACNAAAGATCACGTCGGAGTAAACAGTGCGGAATTATTTTATCAAACGTCTAGGTCACTCCGTTTTTATTGTTGCAGGCCTGATGGGTCTGCTTTTCTTCGCTATTAACATCCTAGGTGACCCCGTGCAGCTACTACTTGATGAAGAAGCATCTCAAGAAGCCGTCGACGCTCTTAGGAAGAAATTCGGCTTCGACAGACCTCTCTATGTTAGATTCGGTGACTTCTACTGGGATNTAATTCGGGGTGATTTCGGTAAGTCTATCCGACATAGAATAGACGCTAGGGAGATGATTTGGTCCCGCTTACCTAATACGGCTATCCTTGCTGTCATTGCTTGGGGTATCGGCGCTGTTGGCATTCCACTGGGGATGTTGGCCGCGAGACGGCCTCGGGGCATGATAGACCGNATAGTAAATATTCTTTCATTTGCAGTGATTTCTATNCCNGAGTTNTGGTTAGCTTTGATGCTAATCTTGATTGTATCCGTTCAAATGGACCTGCTACCAACATCCGGCTTTTCGGGGTTAGGCCCTGAAGGTTGGAANTTCATGGTCCTTCCCGCAATGGCTCTTTCTCCAAGGGTNGTAGGTAGAAACGCCCAGATNACAAGGGCAACGATGATCGAAGAGATAGGGCGACAATACGTTGCCACAGCNCGAGCAAAAGGATTGGCCGAAAATAAAGTCCTCTATGCTCACGTATTTAAAAACGCGGCTATCTCGATTGTAACGTTGATGGGCGACGAACTCGCTGGTTTCATGAACGGTTCTACTATCGTAGAGGTAATATTTGGATGGCCTGGCATTGGATTACTCTTGATTCAAGGNATAAATGCTAGAGACCTACCGGTGGTCACAGCTGCAGTTTTCGTGATAGCACTCATGGTAATGGTAGTTAATCTAGCAGTCGATCTGATCTACAGTTGGCTGGATCCGCGTATTTCATACAGCTAGCATTAGGGGCCTGACTATTACATCAAAAAGACTAGGAGATTCCTCGGGAATATTTTGTAGAGGACTCAGAAGATGGCACAAATCGATACGACAATAATTGAAGAAAAACCAAATCGTATAGTGGCTATATGGCGACACGCCCTTGTTCAAGCATTTTTGAACGACCCGATAACTTTAATATCAGGAACCTTCTTGGTTTTAGTTCTATTAGCAGTAATTTTTGCTCCGCTTGTAGCACCCTATGACCCACAAGATCAACAACTGCGGTTGAGGCACCAACCACCTTTGTCCACCGGGGTAGCTACGATCCGTACAGTTGACCCGCCAGTAGAAGAAACTAGATTCTTTATCATAGGTACCGACCACTTGGGCAGAGGATATTTCAGCCGATTAGTTTACGGCGGTCGCATATCACTCTCAGTTGGGATACTTGGGGTACTGTTATCCAGTAGTATAGGGGTATTTCTCGGACTGATCGCTGGATATTATCGAGGAATGATAGACGACATCATAATGCGAGCAGTAGATGTCTTTATGGCAGTTCCACTTCTGCTCCTGGCACTCATGGTTCTTTTCATCCTGGGACCCAGTTTCGTAAATATACTCATAGTGTTCGCCGTAGCCCGTTGGATGCTCTATTGCAGGGTAACCCGGGGTGTCGTAATGTCGCTACGAGAACAAGCCTTTGTGGACGCAGCCAGGGCCATTGGATGTTCAGATAACCGCATAATAACCAGGCACATACTTCCAAACCTGATTACACCGTTACTTACGTTGGCAGCTCTTGATGTGCCACGAAACATTTTGACGGAATCAAGTCTCAGTTTCCTTGGGTTCGGAATTCAACCCCCTGATTCTTCTTGGGGTCTCATGCTATCTCAGGGGAGACAATATATTGTTACGGCATGGTGGGTTGTAGTTATGCCCGGTATGGCAATATTCTTGACAGCACTATCATTCAACTTGTTTGGTGTTTGGTTGAGAGCCGTAAGTGATCCTCTACAGAGATGGAGATGGTTAAAAGCCACTAAAGAGTCCAAAGAGGCCGGTGTCCAAATGTAGCTGGTAACTCTTATATAAAGATCCTAAAAAACAGAACCTCTTTGGGTTTACAGAGAGGTTCTGTTTTTTTCTGCGCCTAAAGGTTTCCAAACCTCTGCCGGTTCTATCCCAACTGATTCAGACGCCACCTGTGAAGAATCGTCGACGTTGAAGACCAAACTATACAAGCTCTTCTAACCCCCAAGATGAAAAAACCACTGGGGTAATTATCGATCTGATTCCTTGCGATACTTTCCAATTGGATGGACACAAAGGTGGTGGCATGACTACTGAAACACTAGAATGGAATGCACCTATCCTATCTATCAGTATGGCGCAATACGGCGCTATGGTAATCGGCTCTCGTAGGTGACCCGAATAGCAATTCTGGACCTTGAACTTAGATACCCTCCCTGAAACCTTTAGCAGTGCAGGGTATCGACAGATGTTACCGAGGCAACAACCAGTTAAGGTAGCACCGATTGCCAGACGGTATACTGAGCTAATGGTTCACTTCAAAGAAGATCATGCGCTCAAGTACACCAGATCTAGATGCGGTCAGATAACAGAAGTTAAAATCATTACAAAATGCAGTTCCGGAGTTTGCACCTGCTCATGCCACTAGCACTCGAATAGCTAAACCAACCGTTAATCAACGACGCAAAGGGTTCAGGAACGAATTAGTCGCAATCCTTTCATCTGTTTTTAGATCTAGATGACTTTGTCGTTGACGATCCGCAGCTAATCAATCGAATTATTCTAAACATACCAACTGTACAAGCACTCATTAGCCTCGGATATTTGACGTGCGACCAATGTGCTAACGGGAGATTGGAGCGAATCCGGTCGAGTCTGTATTGTTTTAAGTGCTGGTATGAGCGACTATGTGGCGATCCGTAAAAGGTGTTACGCACAAAATATACCCAAAAAATAAAGAGGCGCCCAATTAGATTGGGCGCCTCTTTATTTTTTACCAAACTCTTTTTTAGTCGACGAAACGCATACTACTGACTCGAATAGCTGGGTCCAATCTAGGCTCCCATATCAATTTCGGATCAGCCGCATAAATCATAGGAAGATCAAAGAGAGGTATAAACAGAACGTCATCATGGAAGGTATCTGCTAACTTCTCCAGAAGTCGTTGTCGTTCCTCCCCTGACGCCTCTAACGCAGGAACAACCTGATCTTGTATACCACCAGGACTCGTATCGCAAATGAGCGACCTTATACCTAGACAACTCATGTAATATCTAACCTGACGACCAAAGTCCAAAGTTTCATTAGAGGGTTGGTTTCCGGTTAGGTCTGCATGCGGGCAGTCAGCGCCACCCTTAGCAATAGCCGCATTCATATCGTCTTTGGTAATTTCGTCTTTATCGGGATCCCGTCCAGACGCAGCTACTACTTCTTGAACTGCTTTACCTACCGCACACTTACTCATGGTAGACCTAATTGAGGGTTCAACTATATTAAGTTCTGCGGAGATTCCTACTTCCTTCCAGTATCCAACTAGAGCTTCTGCAACCTCTACTTGCTTGGGAACACGAGCCCCCCTGCTCATTATAGTAATCGTGTTTTTCGGATCATACCCTGCTTCTTGCAAAAGTTTCTTTGATAATGCTGGATCAAATTTGTAGGGCGCAGTGTTTCTCTCACTAGCACCTATAATGCCGGGCCATATGATATTCCCTCGGCATGTGGTGTAACCACTATAGAGTTCGTCGACTAGTTCTTGACAGTTAATAGCATGTACCATCGCCTGACGAACCTTTTTCTTTTTCATCTCGGGATGCCACACAGTATCAGTAGTAAGCGAATAGCTTTCTGCAGAGGAGCCAAATCTAAGCTGCTCTGGCGATAGAGAGCCAATGCCATCAATACCTATATCCCAGCCCATGTCAGCCTCACCGGCTTTAATCATTGCGGCAATCACCGTGGGTTCATCCCGCCATAGCCAGGTTATATTCTTGATAGTAGCTTTTTGGAATTCAAAATGATCCCCAACAGGAACGTAATCTTCATAAGCTTCCTGTTTGATGGAAACTCCTGCATCCCATGACACATGTTTGTATGGTCCAAAACCCACACTCTCTCTAATTGTTACATCTTCCGGGTTGTTCGCATGCCATTCTGGCGCCTCAAAGTTTAAGAAAAAGGAAGTATTGGGGAATATTGGGCAGGCTTCTTCACAATTGAGATTGACAGTAAAATCATCAACTTTTTCAGCGGTGTAAGATCCTGTGTAATTTATACTCCCACCACCTGAACTGGGATTTCCTTCCGATGCAAAACTGTAGAGGGCAGCATCAGCATTCCATTCCTCGCCGTTATGGAATTTAACTCCCTCCCGTAATTGAAATTGCCAGGTATCCGAGTCTATCTGCTCCCATCCTACGGTACCACTGGTCGGTACAATTCTTAGATCATCGCCGGACTGCCAGGTTAATGGATCTTGCAGATTTGCCCGAGTAATGGCGGCGTTAAGCGCAGCACCGATTGAGTGTCGTGACCCTAGTGCTATCGGTTCCTCTGGCACCACAAGCGTAATCTCGTCCCTCCCAGAGGCTACTGTTGCTGATTCTGAAACTTTCGCAGTCTCAGGGTCAGTCGAACTTGGCGCGGCCGCAGGCGCGGCTGCGCCACCGCACGCTAAGGCAAAGACCATCATACTGGCCAATATTGCCCATAGTGAGATTTTAGTCTTAACCAAGAATTTCATCTACTTTTCCCTCCAGAGTTTCGTATATTTCCGTTATCGCAAATATCTAACCGAAAGGATATCGTCATACCATAACTTATTCAAGTAATTAGCTGCCAAAATGGGCTGCTTATTTAAGTTTCAAATCCTTAGAGAGCTATAAATGCCCTACAATTCTTAATTCTACCAATCGTATAGACGTACCAGAAACAAAATGTTTTAATTAAATGGACCGATTCTTATTAACAAAGAAACACAGTCACTTGGAGTCATACTAAATTGGTTGATAATAGTATTTACGCTTGGACTGTACCGTTCGGAAGAATTATCGCAGGATTCCTAGTTGGAGTTATGTTGGGTATTATCGGGGGTTGGGTGGCAGTGATAATCTACGCTATGGCTGGGTTTCCATGGTCCATGGAGGTCCAACGAAACCTGTATTTGATCTGGATAGGAATAGGAGCAGGAGTCGGGGCCTATAGCGCCTGGATGACTTTGAATACCAGAAAATACCTGATTTTTGCTCTAGCGATCGTAGTCATCGCCGGAGGAATCGCCGGTGCATATCTTGGGTTAGTGTATGGGACTGTTACGGAACCTACTTATCTAGGGAAACGCTATTCTATAGATAGTGCCATCCATTTTGGAGCGGCTATTGGCGGGATTGTAACTGCTACGATGGCCATGGGACTCAAAAACTTAGTGAAACCTACTAATTAATTAGTAGGTGACATTACCGTGGCATACCCCCTTTATCATCAGTTTTATTTTGGCCCATAGTAACCCATCTTCGTCGTACTTCCGGCCTCCCCATATTTTTAGCTGAAACATACCCGAGTAGTTTACTGATTCCGATATAATCAAAATCGTCTCCTAACCAGGTATCCAATGCTGCCCACATCGAATAAACAAATAAAAGAAATGCCCCAAATGAAAACACATTACTTATTACTTGGAATCCACTAGTTAAATGGGCTGTAACGGCACATACAAGTAACAACAATTGAATTACAGAAGCCTGCATACCTTGATAGGCACCCCACACTCTGCCTCTCCTGCGAAAGGATCGAGCAATCATATAAGAAAGTACTGGGCAACCAAGTAACGACCAAGGTAAATTCAACAAAATAATCGTAATTGGTATCCCAACGAAAGCAACACTACCATGTGCAACTGCAGAACCCCATCTCTCAATTCTTGGATACTGTTCTGTTTCTTGGTCAGGTTCTAACATCATTTACCCTGTATAAACTCTTCTATCTAGATTATTCTATCTACCGATACAATCGTGTCAAATTTTTAAACCACCCACCTCACAAGTACTAGTCACGCATGAGTCTATTGCCTCTTGTTAGATAGAAGGATAGGATATTGTACAGGCTAGACTGTTGCTATCAATTTTGGAGAGGATTGTGAATCTAATGAGCGAAACTGTACCACCTCTGGAAAGCTGGGTTTCGGCAAATGGTATAGATATCTGCTACCTGGATTGGGGTGGTGAAGGTGAACCCTTACTAGCTTTACACGGACTAGCTTCATCTTCTCATTGGTATGATTTGGTAGCGCCCCACCTCCAACCCAAATATCGAGTGATAGCTCCCGACCAACGAGGACATGGCAAAACTTATCAAGCTAACACCGGTTACGACTGGCAGACCCTTGCTACCGATGCGATCGCTCTACTAGACACATTAAATATCTCAAGTGCGTCTGTATTTGGACATTCATGGGGTGCTACAGTTGCATTGAATATCGCTGCACGGTTTTCAAGCCGCGTTACCCATCTGGGATTATTAGATGGAGGTTTTTCCAGTAATCCCACATCTATGGGTACATGGGAAGATTTTAAGAGACGCGCACAGCCGAGAGATGTATCAGGCACGCGCGAAGAATTTTTGTCCCGTTTGAGAGAACAATTGTCGTTCTGTTGGGATGAACATGTTGAGCGCATCGTTCAAACGATGGTATACGAAGACGAGTCTGGTCAAATTAACGACATATTACGTCCGGAAAATCACCAGCAAGTGATGCGAGCTATATGGGAAGAACCCGCTGCATCAGTCTACGGTAAAATAAGCTGTCCAACTGTTTTGATACCAGCTAGGCCCACGAGAAGGAGAGCCAACTCAGAGAGGGCCTTACTAAAACAGGAAGCGGTGAAATATGCTGAACAGACAATCCCTAATTGCCAAGTTGAATGGATTTTGGAAACGGTCCATGACATTGGATATCATAAGCCTCTCGAATTAGCTCGAACGATGGAGAATTTTCTACGGTTGCCCGAATCTACTTAACAACCAGATTTCTTGTTAATCCAATGTAATTCCTATAGGAGCCATCAGCACCCCGTAACCAGAGTAGCATCGGCAAGACAAACCAATTCCCCTGCCTGATTTACACCTTTGACACGGCAATCTAAAAATCTTCTGTGATCGTCATTACGAACATTTATTAACTCACCCGTAAAGTTAACCACGTCCCCAGCCTTAAACGGAGTGATCGCTCGCATTAACAACTTACCACCAGAATAGAAAGATTCGAGAGGAAAAGTCCCTTGAAGCATTTGGTCGACGTAGGACATAGTAGAAGGACCAGCGTTTACGGCACCTCCAAAAATATTCTGTCTAGCAAACTCTTCATCCGTGTGTATGTTGCTACCTGTGGAGACCCCGACCAGTCTTAAGGCATCCTTACGCAGTATCACATCAGTCCTTTCCGTAATTACCAGAGGTCTCAGTGAATCGCCGACCATCAAATCTGTGTATTTCTTATACTGGGTATCTCCATTGTTGCAATACTTATCCGTAGCGGTATCCGTGTCCGATTGTCCCTGGGCAGACCGCTGACCTTTCGCGTAATCAAAAATGCAAGTGTAGTCATATTCCCCCACTTTCAACCCGTCTTGGTTAGAAGCCTCCACTCGAAATGTAACGAACCTGCTACCTCGACGCTCGTATTTTTCCAGAACTCTTCTAGATCCAGTAATAACATCCTCCTCGGACACGGGAGCAAACCAACGAATCTCACATTTCGCAAAGGGTGTCTGTCGACGGGCTGTCGCGGAACGTTCGAGAGCCACGAACCCTGAGGCTTCCGCTATATTTTCCCTCAGTAAAGGAGCATAAGTAACCACCATCGTAGGCATAGCAATCAACAGGTTATCGCTGGATGCATCCTCACCTGCTTTTCTATATAACGAGTTGTCATTTTGTGACGCAGCAGCGTACTCCTCGATATTTTCAGCTGTCAGAGTTACCAGGGTGTCTGTTCCAGTTTGCCCCTGCTCGACTGCATCATAGTCCCATAGTCTCTCTACATTATTTGCTTTCATGACCACCACCTTTAAACACTAAACTATCAAATGCCAAATAGACCAACTAGCTACGATTATAATAACAGGGTTTTTATTATAGAAACTCACCATATCCTATATGTGAGGATACCTTGCATGCTGGTAACTACTAAATGATAATAAACAAAATTATTTAAGGACATGGTAAAAATGAAAGTTGGTTTTATAGGTCTCGGAACCATGGGAAGTAGTATGGCGTACAACTGCCTTCAGGGCGGAAATGATATGATTGTGCATGATATCCGTCGAGAATCCGCTACCCCACATCTGGAAGGAGGGGCAACCTGGGCCGATACTCCTAAAGAGGTGGCCGAGAATTGTGATGTCGTATTCACTTCATTGCCAGGACCAACCGAAATAGAAGCAGTGGCTCTCGGTGAAGACGGATTGATAACCGGTTTTAGCCCAGGAAATACTTATTTTGACCTCAGCACCAATTCCCCTACCTCTATTAGACAAATCCATGAAACCTTTGCAGCCCGGGGAATCAATGTTATGGATGCACCGGTCAGCGGAGGACCGCGAGGGGCGAAAAGTAGAAATTTGGCGATTTGGGTAGGTGGCGATAAAGCTTTATTTGATCAATACAAATCCATACTAGATTCAATTGGAGATAAAGCCTACTATGTTGGACCTATCGGTTGCGGTTCCATAGCTAAGCTTGTCCACAATTGCTCGGGCTATATCATACAAACCGCTTTAGCAGAAACCTTCACTATGGGTGTCAAAGCCGGCGTAGAACCTTTGGCGTTGTGGCAAGCAGTAAGAAGGGGAGCACAGGGCAGAAGGGGTTCATTTGAGGGTTTGGCAGAACATCTTTTACCAGGGACCTTTGATCCACCCGATTTTGCCTTGAGATTAGCAAGGAAAGACGTAGATTTGGCCGTATCAGTAGGGCGCGAATATGATGTTCCTATGAAGTTAGCAAACTTGACTCTAGCAGAAATGACTGAGGCTATGAACAGGGGATGGGGCGGGCGAGATTCTAGAGTAGCTATGCTACTTCAGGAAGAGCGCGCGGGAGTAGAAGTCCGAGTAGACCAGGAAGAACTAAAACGAAGTATGGAACACGATGGATAATCAGGCATCCCGTCTCCACCTCAAATCGGGGCGGCGTGCCGCCCCCGCCTCGTCCAAACGAGAAACAGGAGTAGTGTGAGGTGCATGTTGTACCAATTCCGGATCATCGTGGGATTCCTGGTTGATACTCCTCATAGCCCCTATAAAAGCATCAAGCGTTTCGCGCGTTTCTGATTCCGTCGGCTCTATCATTAATGCCTCATGGACGATTAGAGGAAAATACATAGTAGGAGCATGGTAGCCATAATCAAGTAGTCGTTTTGCTACCTCCAATCCACTGACTCCACGTTCTTTTTGCCAGTCTGCCGAAAAAACCACCTCATGCATACACCTACGATCGTAAGGTAAATAATAAATATCCCTGAGAGCTTCCATAAGGTAATTGGCATTTAGCACAGCATTACTACTGATAGAAATCAGACCACTTTCCCCCAAGGTCCTTATATAGGTATAGGCACGTAGTAAAACTCCAAAGTTGCCGTGAAACCCGCTGATCTTACCAATACTTTTCTCGGGATGAACTAAAGAATATTGGGGCGAATTCCCTTCATGCTTAGCAACCACTGGAGCTGCTAAAAATGGGAGCAAATCCTTACTACAGCAAACTGGCCCCGCTCCCGGGCCGCCCCCTCCGTGTGGAGTGCTAAACGTTTTGTGGAGATTGGAATGGATTACATCAAATCCCAAATCACCCAATCTCACTTTCCCGAGAAGAGCGTTCATGTTTGCCCCATCACCGTACACCAATCCGCCGGCCTCATGAACAACCCGACACACCTCCACGATGTTGGTATCAAAAATGCCAAGAGTGCTGGGTAAGGTGATCATAACACCAGCTAAATTTTGATCGGCTAGCTCATGCAAAGCGTTTAAATCTACATTACCCTCCGCATCAGAAGGCAAGGTAACAACATCAAATCCAGCCATAGCAGCCGAAGAGGGATTAGTCCCATGGGCACTATCGGGAATAGCCATTTTAGTTCTATGACTGTCCCCGCGAGACATGTGGTAGGCTCTCATCATCAACACACCAGCAAGTTCCCCGTGAGCACCTGCTAGTGTGGCGAGACTCACACCGGCCATCCCTGTAATATTCGCTAGAAACTCTTGGAGCCTGTAAAGGACTTCCAATGCTCCCTGGCATGTTTCCAAAGGCTGCCGCGGATGTATACCTGCGAAACCCGCCATAAAGGAAACTTCATCATTTATTTTAGGGTTGTACTTCATAGTACAACTGCCTAGAGGATAAAAGTGGGTATCGATGGAGAAGTTAAGTTGGCTTAGGTTAGTAAAATATTGTACAACTTCTGGTTCTGATATCTCCGGCAAATCCAATTCTGATCTCAACATGCCGTCATCAGGCAGGATTTGGAGAGGAACATCCAGCGGCGGCGGAACTACTCCCATGCGCCCTGGAGAACTCCGGTCCATCAGCAATTTACCAGTGTTCCTGCTACCGCCAACTTGCATTAGTTAAATTCTCCTAATACTGATACCAAAGAATCTATATCGTCTCTTGAATTCATCTCAGTTATACAAAGCAACATTGCATTGTTAAACCGTTGATTGTCGATATTTCCAGTTGCCTCGGACGTGAGATCCAATCCTCCAAGGATATTATCCTGTAACAATCTCCGATTTATATCCTCAGGTGACACGGGGCATTTCACTACAAACTCTTGAAAGAAAGCACCGTCAAGGGGTATCTCATACCCTGGGAGTTCAGCGATTTTAGAGGCTGCATAATGAGCTTTGTGATAGCACAGTTCTGATATTTGACGGAGACCATTTTTACCCATAGCGGACAAATACACAGTAGACGCTAATGCGTAAAGTGCTTCATTTGTACAAATGTTACTTGTTGCACG
The DNA here is from genome assembly GCA_002707185.1 of Chloroflexota bacterium. The sequence continues at coordinate 16,986 of PAMF01000019.1, forward strand.
CTCTCGCCTGATGTGCTGCTCCCTTGTTTGGAGAGTTAACACAAAACCGGTTCTACCTTGATCATCAAGCGTTCGCCCAACCAACCTACTAGGCATTTGGCGGATATATTGCTGTTTGGTCGTAAAGAGACCTAGATAAGGACCACCAAAACTGGTCGGAATGCCAAGTGGTTGACCCTCTCCCGTAACTATATCCGCATCATAAGTACCCGGTGGTTTAAGCATGCCCATAGCCATCGGATCAGCCGAGACTACCAACAAAGCACCCTTTTGATGAGCCAGATCACTGAAGTAACTGAGATCTTCTAAATATCCATAAAAGTTAGGATACTGGGAAACCAGGCATGCAGTTTCATCTGTTATATCTAATTGACCCACAGAAGCAAGAGTTAAATCGATTCCCTGTGCCTGGCAATAGGTTTTGATCACTTGCAAATAGTCAGGAGATATGGTGTCTACAACGACCACATGTTCCCTCTGAGTTACCCTGCAAGCCATCAACACTCCCTCAGCCAGACTAGTAGCCCCATCATACATTCCGGCATTAGCCACTTCCATATCATACAAGTTGGCTATCAGGGTTTGAAATTCATAGATCACCTGCAGAGTACCTTGACTGACCTCTGGTTGGTATGGCGTGTAAGCGGTTAGAAATTCACCACGAGTGATCAAGGATTTGACTATAGATGGAATAAAATGATGATACGAGCCAGCCCCCAGGAAGGACGGCCCGCTTATTAAAGCCCGGTTCTTAGATGCCAACCCCGAGAGTTCTTTCTGAATTTCTAACTCAGAAAGAGGCTCGGATAAATTTAGCGCGGGGTTTCGAAATTCTTCTGGTATATCAAGGAACAAATCATTTACAGAATCAACTCCGATAGTTCGCAACATCTCGGCCTGGTCTAGTTCTGTATTCGGAATGTAGTGGGACTGAAAGTTCATATTACGCTTTCAAATTAAAAGATTGGTTAAATGCTGACTATAACCCGTCGATGTAAGACTGGTACTCTGATGCCGCCATTAACCCATCGAGTTCATTAACACTCGTCATAGTAACCCGAATCAACCAACCCTTACCAAAAGGATCTTCATTAACAAGTTCCGGATGGTCATTTAGATCAGAATTAGATTCGATTACATTACCGCTGATCGGAGAGAATAGATCTGAAACCGCTTTCACTGACTCTATCTCGCCCATTTTATCCAATTGTTTTACAACGGAACCAGTTTGAGGAAGTTCTAAGTAAACTATATCTCCCAGTTGATCTTGGGCATAGTCCGTTATACCGACCAAGACCTCATTCGCGTCCGTGTTTTCCACTTTAACCCACTCGTGTTCTTGAGTATATTTGCAATCATCAGAAATCAACTTACTTAAGACCTCCTCGGTCTGGAATAAAAGGGTAGTTCGACCACTTCTGTATCGGTCATACGGCCTCTGATATCAATCTGTAGCCTTTGTCCGATCTTCGAATAGCGCTCCAAAACGTAGCCCATAGCAATACTCTTGTCAAGGGTAGGAGAATAGCTTCCGCTGGTTACATGTCCTATTTCTCCACCTTCAAATGAAATCGGATAACCAACTCTAGGCGCGCTCCTGCCCATTAAATGCAAACCGATCAATTTCTTTTCAGTACCTTGTTCAATCTGATTATGAAGTACTTCCGAGCCAATAAACCCACCGGATTGTTTGACAAATCGATTTAGCCCGGCCTCGATAGGTGTCGTGTCTTCGTCAATCTCATGACCATGTAATGGCAACCCTGCCTCCAATCGCAATACATCTCTTGCACCTAATCCAGCTGGAACAGCACCGCTTTTTACTAGCTGATCCCACGCATCCGCAAGCATGGTCTTCTCAATAACTACCTCAAACCCGTCTTCTCCAGTATACCCGGTTCGACCCATAAAAACTGCTTTGCCTTTTAATGCACCTGTTTTCCAGGTTCCTTCTCCAGCAGAAAACAACCTAAGCGACGATGGATGCACACCGTCCCTCAAAGTAAACAATTCATCTATTAAACTAACTGCGTCTGGGCCTTGCACAGCCATTAATCCCGTGTCTAAGGTAGTATCTGATATGTTACAGGCATTTCCAAATTTCTCTGCGTTCCACTTATTGAACCACCCTACTACTGCATCTCTATTACCGGCATTAGGTATCAAAAGATAATTCTGTTCTTCCAGTTTATAGAAAATAGTATCGTCAATTACTCCTCCAGCCGGATTACAAATCATGCAGTACCTAGCCCTGCCAATTCTCAAGTTGCTGGCCGATCCCGTTAACATCCAATCTAAAAATTCAGTTGCGGAAGGGCCGGATATGTACAGCCTGCCCATATGGGACACGTCAAAAATCCCTACCTTTGTCCTAACAGATTCGACTTCGGAAATAATACCCGAATACTGTACTGGCATATCCCAGCCACCAAATGGAACCATCCGTGCACCGGCAGATATATGGGAATCGTAAAGAGGTGTTCTTTTATTGGAATCAGTCAAACCAGAACTCTCAAAGAATTATACGTAGATTAATTAAGTACCAATAAGCCCGTTAGATGCTATTTTAACGGCTAGCATCATACCTTTCACGAGGAGAGCACGCAAGGCTCCTGGAAGATTGATTCTAGACTCTTAATCCAAGATTTATTAATTTATGCTTTTGGTCTGTATACTATGTTCAAAAGTCCGAATTATGTCTGGTAGCTACTACCCCCAAAGTGTGAAGGAGCAGGAATCATGCGAATAATGTTAATTGCCACCAACCGTCACAACAGGTGGATGACGCGGCAAGAAGTTCGACCACTACCCATCGGGTTGGCTTATGTAGCAGCTTACATTGATCAATCGAAGCATGATTTGAAAATGGTAGACTTGATGTTCTCTGATGACTACCTACAACATACGGAAGATATCATTAACGAGTTTAAACCCGAGTTAATTGGCATATCGATCCGGAACCTTGATAACGGCAGTTACGTCAACCCTCAATCAGCTCTCCCTGTGACAAAAGACGTAATCACCAGAATTAGAAGTTGCAGCGAGGCAATTATTACCTGTGGTGGTCCGGCATTTAGCATATTACCAAAAGAATGCTTTAAATATCTGAATCCCGATATCGGTTTAGCCGGAGACGCAGCAGACACGTTTGCCCAATTAGCCGACTTTTTCGATACTCAAAATATTTTACGCCATCCATCTATTAGCAACGAAATATTAACAGAGCTAGACCAATTCTCCGGAGTAGTTTATCAACAAGGGCACAATATTCACGTCGCTGAACACAGAGCTTCATCCACCTTAGCGGAAGCTCCAAGACTCGACGAACTAGACTTAAGCCAATACAGACAAGCAGGATTTGGAGTAGGAGTTATAACCAAACTGGGATGGTATCAATCCACGATAGAAGCACCAACTAAGGGATCCAACGATCCAAATGCTAATAACGACTTGAGAATTTCCAACTCTGTTGACCACGTCATTAAAGAAATTCAAAGGCTAAAAAGTCAATATAATCTAGGTGAATTCTTCTTCATAGACCAGGCTTTCAACCAACCACCTGATTTCGCAAAGGCACTTTGCAAGTCTCTAATAACAACAAACCTCGACATTAAATGGAATACAAATATGTCTACTAATGGATCAGACAGTGAATTAATATCACTGATGTCCCAGGCAGGTTGCCAAATGGTATTAATCGGCGGGCCTGTAGTTTCCATGCAGAATGATAAAAACGAATCGTCAGGAATAGAATCCTCATTAGAGCAACTGACTACTTTATGCGATCTATGTCATAGCCAAGGTCTTCCATACAGCATTACGCAAGCTTTTGGAGAACCTGGGGAGACCGATAAAACTATATCCATCAAATTAGCAGGATTATCACAGGTGGCAGGAACGGAGCGGTCCGCCCATGTAAATATGAGAATAGGGAACAGGCTGCTCCCTGGCTCTCCCCTTTTAAATTTAGCGATACAAGATGGATTAATCAATGAAGAAACTGACCTACTGATGCCTGTGTTTTACGTAGAGCCTTCAGTAAAACCACATATCGTAGACACACTGAAAGCCGCGGCCGGACCCAATTCAAACTGGCATATAATGTGATCTCGTCCGGAAGGGCAAATATTCATTTATCCAGGCTATCGTTGTTCAATTGAATCTAGACGGGAGGATCTTTGCGCAAAACAGCCGATGCCGTAATTATTGGTGGAGGGGTTATAGGATGCAGTATTATTTACCATCTGGCTCGCTTAGGGATTACCAATACCCTGCTACTTGAGAAAGACGTCCTGGGATCTGGCTCTACTGGACGGTCTCAAGCAATATGTCGAATGCATTACTCGAACGCAATCACATCAACACTGGCCTGGCAAAGTTTAAAGACACTCACAAATTTCAGTGAAATCGTCGGTGGTAGGTCAGGTTTCGTTAAAACCGGTTACCTCGTCATCGTAGACGAAAGTAACAAACATGGATTGGAACACAACATTTCTATGCAGAAGTCAATTGGAATAAATTGCCGATTGATTTCCTCTGAAGAATGCAGAGAAATAGCGCCTATGGTCTCGATTCATAATAATGAGTTGATAGCCTGGGAGCCTGACTCCGGTTACGCCGATTCTTACCAAGTAACTGCCTCATTCGCCAATGCTGCGAAGCAAATGGGTGCTGAAATTACTCTCCGAAATCCCGTTCAAAATATCCGCAATCCTACGAACGATCTTTATTCGGTTGTCACGGAGATGGGAACAATTGAAACACCTGTCGTCGTCGTAGCGACCGGACCTTGGTCCAAGTCGTTCTTATTACAGATTGGGATTGATGTCCCGTTAACAACTGTGAGACATCAAGTCGCCAGTATTGCCCGTCCAACTGATTTAATTCCGAACCACCCTTCGGTTGGAGACACCATACACAACTTTTCCTTTCGTCCAGAAGGAGATAGTCTCACTCTAGTGGGCTTTGGAGAAGATGATGCTCTACTCGACAATTATAACCAGGGGATAGATTTACCCAGTGTAAACCAGATCATGCCCGATCTGATTAATCGTATGCCGGATATGCAGGATGCGTATTTCAGAGGTGGATGGTCAGGATTATTCACCGTAACCCCCGATTGGCACCCTATATTGGACAAAATTCCGGGCCACGCTGGCATATATTGCGCCATAGGCTTTAGTGGTCACGGGTTTAAATTGTCCCCGGCAGTGGGCCAGGCTATGAGCGAACTGATTGTACACGGTCAAGCCGCTAACATAGACCTTTCAATTTTACGATTTAATAGGTTCGAGGAAGGAGATCTCTTAGGATCAAGCTACCAATACAATGTACTGGCCTAACAAAATAGATGCCAGTCAATGTTATACTTCTTAAAAATTATAAATCCTTTATAAATCCTCATGAACAGTAATGCTAACTAAAAGGATAATCCCCTGCCTTGACGTTGACGCTGGCCGNGTAGTCAANGGAACTAGTTTCATAAACCTACGGGACGCAGGTGANCCCGCNGAATTAGCNGAACTCTATGACCGAGAAGGGGCGGACGAGTTAATATTTCTTGATATCACTGCGAGCTCGGACGCTAGAAACACCATGGTAGATGTGGTNGAGAGGGTTTCAGAACAAGTTTTTATACCCTTGACTGTTGGCGGCGGAATTCGAAGTAGTGAAGACATGCGTCGGATGTTGAACGCGGGTGCAGACAAAGTTTCTNTTAATACCGCAGCAGTCAATAATCCTGAACTCATTACCCAGTGTTCCAAACAATTCGGTAATCAATGTGTCGTAACCGCTATAGACGCCAAAAAGATAAATCAACCCATCTCGGATCCTAACAACANTACAGGTAATCCACTAGCNCTCACACCAGAATCGTGTTGGGAAGTTTATACTCACGGAGGACGGACGCCAACAGGAATAGATGCTGTGTTATGGGGTGCCAAAGCCGTCGAATTAGGATCCGGTGAAATATTATTGACTAGTATGGATTCTGACGGTCAGTTAGAAGGCTATGACTTATCTTTAACTAGAGCAATCTCNGAGGCAGTTTCCGTTCCGGTAATTGCCAGTGGGGGAGCGGGAAATTTAGAGCATCTACTACAGGGATTCATAGAAGGTAAAGCTGATGCAGTCTTAGCTGCTAGTATTTTCCATTTTGGCACGTATTCTATAGAAGAAGCAAAAGTTTATCTGGAGAAAAATGGNATACCAATGCGGTTNCAAAATTAATAAACATTTAACGGATCAGGTGAAAACAATGAATATTAAGCTTAACGACAAAGGNTTAGTACCGGCTATCGCACAAGATTNTGAAACTAATGAAATCCTGATGTTGGGCTATATGAATCCGGGGTCTTTGAGACGAACTATGGAAGGTGGGCAAGTTTGGTTTTACAGCCGTAGCCAAGAAGATTTATGGCACAAAGGAGAAGTATCAGGTAACTATCTTAACGTTAAGGAAGTCTGGCTAGACTGTGACGCAGATACCATTTTATTGAAAGTAGATCCTGACGGGCCTACCTGCCATACCGGTGAAAAATCATGTTTTTTCAACCCTCTGGACCAATTGCCCGAATCTTACGAATCAACAGAAATTAATTCTGGGATCTTAGAAGAACTTTTTGCGATTATCAAAGATCGTCAATCTGATCCTCAGGAGGGAAGCTATACTAACCAATTATTGGCAGAAGGCGTCAGCAGAATTGGGCAGAAAGTGATAGAGGAAGCAGGTGAAACCGCTCTTTCGGCGGTCGCTAAAGACGACGAGTCTAGCATAGTTAATGAAATTTCAGATTTACTATTCCATACCATGGTCTTGATGGCTGCTTCAGATATTTCTCCGAAAGCTGTGTGGGAAGAGCTATATAACCGCAGAAAATAAATTAATATCCGNACGACAGCTATTTTTCAGAAACGCTAAAATGTTGCCCAGAAACGTAAACATTCCAGCCGGACGAGTCATATTTGGTCACTTTCCCGGAACCAACTACACGCCAGCTACCNAATTGACCAAGGCAGCCTGTCCTAGCATCGATGCCCAGGATAGTTATGCCAGAATTCACTTGAGTTTCTAGTTGGAGAAAGGTTTGCTCCGGATCACTGTTCTCATGATGAGGAAGGGTAGCAATACCCGGAACTGCAGATAAAGCATCTACCCATCCACCGGNNCTAGGTCGGCGCATTTTACCACCTAAAACCATAGCGCCGGCGCTGGACCCAGCGATTATCGCTCCATTGTTTCGTTCCTCCAAAATGCTATCCCACAATTGGGATCCTCGCAGACTGGCTAGCAAGTGATCAGGACTACCACCTGTGAAATAAATCACTCCAAATCCTTTAACCTGTACGACTAACTCTTCCATGTTCGCATGGTNGTTATCCAAAACCATTAACCGTGTGGTGATACCACCCAAGGCAGAAAAATGGCGAGCGCCATCTCTAGATGCTTTTTCCGGTCCGGTTACCGCTGCAGTTGGAATAATCAATACATTAGCCGGATCCTGCCCACATGACTTCATAATCTCTAGATCCATTTCTTCGCATCCGATTCGAAACTCCTCTCCCCCCACTAACGCAATATCTCCAATCATGCTTCTCCTCCTGTCTNAGTTAAGTAATCCATTTAATAATCCANTGGCAAATAAACATCTTGTTGTTGTTGCTTTCATGGTTTGACCCACCCAACCTAGGCAGATAAAATTCGTATTGCCCACTGTAAACTACGAGTCCATGGAGGCCTCTTGTTTAATTTCATACATCACGTTCGAATACTGGTTCATAATGCCGATGAAATGGTTCACTACTTGGACCAGAATTTTGGGATGACTCCTTTAAAAGTTCAAGTATACGAAAAACGCGGAATGAAAAATGCTATCTATAAAGTAGGATCTACTAATGTAGAATTCACTGAACCATTAGACATGAATTCTAAGATGGGTGAATTCTTAAAACAACAAGGACCGGGTGTATATCATATAGCTTTCGGAGTCGACGACATACAGAATGCAGCCAAGATGCTATCCGAGAAGGGTAATAAATTAAAGGGTGAAAATGGCATGACCCAAAGCGCAGAGGGTTATATGACATCTAATATAGACCCAGAGTACTCGCTGGGATTCCCATTTCAAATAGCGGAAGGTTAGCAGGTAGCATANCAAGAATTAAAACGACTGTATAACTATTCGTCTATCCANTTAAGTTATCATTCACTTAAATGGTTTCCAATTCACGAGACTTAACTAACTCTTTACAGAACTCCTAATAGGTCAGTAGAAAGCTTTCTATGATACGATAAACCTTCGGTATTGGTGTTAATGTAACGGTGAATCCTTACGTCATGCCGAGAAATTATCACGTAACGTTAAGGTGTTTTCTTCATGTCCCAGCCTTTGATCACACATAAAATTCAACAAATGGTTTCAAATGCCCTGAAACAAGCTCAACAAGACGGCNTGCTAAACCTAGAAACAGAACCTGACATCGTCATTGAAAGGCCTAACAATTCAGAAAATGGCGACTTTGCCACTAACCTACCGTTACAACTCGCACGAGCTACTCGTATTAATCCAGTAAAACTGGCTGAAATCCTCGTAGAGCGCTTACATCTATCTGATGAACTGGCTAAGATTGAGTCGGCTCCTCCCGGGTTTATTAATTTTTATCTAAGGGATTCTTGGATACAAAANCAGGTTGACACCATACGACATGCTGGATCGACTTTCGGTGATGTTAACGTCGGCAATTCTCAATCTATCATGATCGAGTTNGTCAGCGTCAANCCGACAGGNCCCGTCCATGTTGGCCATGCAAGAGGAGCAGTCCTTGGAAGCACACTGGCTAACATACTCTCAGCAGCTGGATATTCTGTTACTAAAGAATATTATATCAACGACGCCGGCAACCAAATGGACGCATTTTATAATTCCGTACATACAAGATACNTGCAACTTTTAGGGGAAACTCGGGAAATGCCTGAGAATTCATATGAGGGNGAATATATAAAGGAAATAGCTGCAGAAATTATTCAATCGAATGGAGAAGCTTTCGCATCATCCTCGCCAACAGAAGATTCAAATCTAAAAATCAGGGAAATTGGCTTGNTGGCAAAGGACATGATGCTCCAAGAAATAAGTAAGGACCTGATCGACATAGGCGTAGATTTCGATAATTGGTTCAGCGAATCATATTTGTTCCAATCTCAAGAATACGAAGAAGCCATTCATTTACTTCGTAGCCAAAATTACCTCTCCGAACGAGAAGGTGCTTTATGGTTTAATTCCAATATTGAAGGTGGGGAAGACGAACCTGACGACCGGGACAGTGTGGTAATTCGTTCTTCAGGGGAACCAACCTATTTTGCATCTGACATAGCTTACCACCACAATAAATTTCTAAAACGCAATTTTGGTCAAGTAATAAACATCTGGGGAGCTGATCATCAAGGTCATGTCGCCAGGATGAAATCGGCTGTCCANGCTCTAGGCATCAATTCCGATAGTCTAACTATATTAATCTCCCAATTAGTAACTTTGAAGCGTGGGAATGAATTAGTTAGGGCATCTAAGAGGACCGGTGATTTCGTTACTCTCCGCGAATTGGTAGAAGATGTCGGGCTAGATGCCTGCCGCTTCTTCTTCCTAACGAGAGCAGCATCCACGCACATGGATTTTGACCTGGAATTAGCAAAAAAAGAATCCTCAGATAANCCCGTATATTATGTGCAATACGCTCACGCACGAATCTCCAATATTATTAAATTGGCGAGCGAACGNGGACTGGATTTGACTACTGGCAACCTGGAGTTGCTAAATAATCCGAATGAGATCCATTTAATTCGAACTATGCTCCAGTTACCAGAATTAGTGAATCAATCGGCAAGAGTGTTTGAACCACATCACTTGCCTCATTACGCAGTCGAATTATCTACAGCTTTCCATAGTTTCTATGAAAACTGCAGAGTAGTTTCCGCCAATGAAGAGGATTATGAGATTAGTCTTGCTAGATTGAANTTAGTTCAGGCTACTCAAGTGGTATTGCAACGATGTCTACAGCTAATGGGTATGAATGCCCCGGAAAGTATGTAACCCTGCTTCAAACATCGCTCATAGATGTTTCTCGAATAGGCTCTCCAACAGCTTGAATAATAACAANGCCGGGTTTATGATTTGTTTATATTGTCCGCCCTGATACCTTTAGATTACGAATACNTTTCCGGCTAGCTAAAATATTAGAAGGAAAGTGCTTTCGTAATTGCCAATATCTGCTACTAACAAGAGTTACNGGCGAGACAAGTTTCCGAACCTAAGTAATTAANAAATANTGTTTCATAGGTATGTAAACTAACTAGATGGGCAATTTAATTAGAATAGCAAAAATGGCTTGGCGATACCGAACTCGGTTGACCATTGCTTATATAACTTTTTTCTTAGGGATTGGCGCCTCCTTGTTGATCCCTTGGCTCTTCGGAGAGTCCATCGATGCACTGGTATTATTTGAAGGCGGTCAACTGATTCCACAAAACCCAGCTATTACTACCCTCCTAATCCTAGCGCTTGCCCTTCTTGGAGCTAGCTTATGTCGGGGNTTTTTCGACTTTGGTCGAACCTATACGACCGACTCTCTATCTCAACTAGTTTCATTTGATTTCAGGAACTACATATATGATAAGTTGCAACATGTCAGCTTTGCNTACCACGACAAAGAACACACAGGAAACTTGATGTCCAAAGCCACTGCCGACGTAGAAGCTGTCCGCAGATGGATCAACATGGGCTTAGTTCGTTCGTTGGAAGTAGCGGTTCGCGTTACTGCGATTACGGTGATCTTAGCGTTTCTGAATTGGGAACTGGCCCTCCTCAGTCTCGTTTTCGTTCCATTTTTAGTGCTACGTTCTACCCTAGTCATGGCTAAACTACGTAGGATGTGGCTGCACGTTCAAGAAGTAAATGGGGAATTGGTAACTGTTCTACAAGAAAATCTCGTAGGAATACATGTTGTTAAAGCATTTGCTTCCGAAGAACATGAGAAACGAAAATATCGTGATAAAGCAATAGAGCTCCGCGAAGAATACTATCAATCAGAGCGTTTACAAGGTGTGAACAGTGCCTGGATGAGTCTATATTTTACCTTCGCACTTGGGTTGATACTCTGGTACGGAGGATGGGAAGTACTCAGAGGGGACTTAACGCCAGGCGAGTTAACCAAATTCGTCCTATTTCTCAACCAATTGACCTTCCCTATTCGACAAGCCGCCCAAATAATTAACAGTTTTTCTCGAGCAGCCTCTTCAGGTGAGCGTATATTCGACGTGTTAGACGCCGAATCACCTGTTCTAGAAAAACCCAACGCCAAAGTAATGAGCCGTAGCCAAGGACACGTCCTATTTAACGACGTCTCTTTTTCTTACGATGAGAAAATTCCAGCTTTAAAGGACGTTGAAATTGACGCACCTCCAGGTAGTATCACAGCTATTTTAGGCGCTCCTGGAAGTGGGAAAAGTACCATAGTCAACCTGCTCCCCAGATTTTACGATATCACTTCAGGTAATATCACTATAGATAACCAAGATATTCGCGATTTCACATTAGAATCTTTGCGAAGCAACGTTGGGATCGTGCAACAAGATGTATATCTGTTTAGTGCCACCATACGAGATAACATAGCATACGGTGCGGTCGACGCTACTCATGAGGATGTGGTTGAAGCTGCAAAAATAGCCCAACTTCATGAGCATATCATCAGTCTTCCAGATGGCTATGACACTTGGGTAGGAGAACGAGGAGCAACGTTATCAGGTGGACAACGACAGAGACTTTCGATAGCTAGAACCATATTGATCAATCCTCCGGTTTTGATCTTAGATGACTCTACCTCCAGCGTAGATGTCGAAACAGAACGATTAATTCACCAGGCGATGGTAGCAGTCGTAAAGGGCCGAACGACATTCGTTATAGCTCACCGTCTGAGTACAGTGAGATCTGCTGACCAAATTCTTGTCCTTCAAGACGGATCTGTAAGCCAAAGAGGTAATCACCAAAAATTGATCCTTGAGGATGGTTCTTACAAGGACATCTATGAAATGCAACTTAGGCCACAAGAGGAAATAATGCTAGACGCTGCAATCCCCTCCAGTTCTACAAGAAGTGTAGAAACAGAAGGTACAAACTAATGAACCGCGGCGGCGGCGGCGGCGGCGGCATGTTCCAAGGTGTTCGAGGAATGCATGCTGGAGGTATGCATTCCCCTACAACGGATAATTTAACCGACGAAAATATCCTCGGAAAAGCCTATGATAACAAAGTAGTCATGAGGCTATTTAGCTACCTAAGTGGTAATTATAAACATGCCATCCTAAGTCTAATAGCCGTAATAATCTATACCATAGCTAACGTTTGTATACCTTTATTCATAATGTTAGGTATCGATCAAGGCATTAACAACGGAAGTGTAACCGCACTTCACGTCATCGGGATCGGTTTTCTTTTCTTAACGCTAATACATTTCGGTGCCAATTATTTACAGTTCGTATTCGTAGCGAAAGTAGGTCAAGAAATCCTATACGCTCTCCGCCTACATATGTTCAACCATCTCCAGGCTCTTTCCCCATCATTTTTCCATCGGACTCCCGTAGGTAGGATTATGTCCCGAAGCCAAAGCGACGTTCTTCAATTACAAGAACTCTTTGAAATGATGGTCGTAAGCCTTGCCGACATCTTAAGCCTCGGCGGGATCATAATAGTAATGCTGGTGGTTGATTGGCAATTGGCTTTGGTCAGCTTAAGCATCATACCGATACTTTTTTTGGTACTAGGGTATTGGCAAAGATTCGCCAGAAGGTCCTTNATGCGAATTAGGCGAGCTATCGCCATGGTGAATGGNGAATACAATCAAAACATAACTGGNGTTAGAGTTGTNCAGAGTCTTAATCGACAGGACGAAAACTTAAAACATTTNAATGAATTAAACAGAGAGCATCTGAATGCCAATCTTCAGGCCAGCCGTTTTTCCGGAGGTCTCCAGCCTACAGTAGAATTATTAATAGGGATAGGGTTAG
>PAMF01000020.1 GCA_002707185.1 Chloroflexota bacterium
GGTCCTCGCATTATTTAATTTCAACTTACAGGTCGTATTAACGAAGTTTAGGTCGGAAATCCGGCCGAATCACATAATAACTAATGCAGTGTGCTATTTCTAATAATAGTGTCCATTTCCCCAAGGTTCCGTCGTTACTCACTAGATTCCTGAATGTTGCCTAAAATAGAAAATACGTGCCGTATCATTATACTTGTTTCCAGGTATTAGTTCTTTGTCATATACTAACATCTGTTTGGTACGAAATTTATTAATACCGGATGACAATTCTTTAAATGAACTTAGAACACATGGGACTCAGATGGGGCTATGTTTTCCTGCGCACAGCGTCACACATTGGAAATGAGGAATTAGAAGGATTAATGGTCCAAGCAGTTGAAATGTATCTGGCGGGCCAGGATTCAAGAGAAATTAAACAGCCTGATTACGAGGGCCGACTATACACGGAACGTCGGCACGAATTACTCGGTGGGTTTGGAGGTCAGCGATTCGATGCTGATTTAGAAACGGCACGGGGCAAAGATAATGCAACATTCCTCGTAAATGAGCAAACTGGAGGAGGGTCCGGGTTTTCCAAGAATTAAGTAGCTACTACAAAACTAAATAGAGATCCTCTAACCGCTCGTGATCCAACCTACTTATGAAATTACATAAGTTGACCCATATGAGGAGAACTGAAATGACTGACCCTATAACTGCTTTATCCTGGAACGTAAACGGGTTGAGAGCAGCACACAAAAAAGGTTTTTTAGATTGGTTAAGCGCTACCTCCCCTGAAATTTTATGCCTTCAAGAAACTAAAGCACATGTTGAACAACTTCCTCTAGAGATTAAAGACATATCCGGCTATCACTCTTATTTCTGCTCTGGAGAACGGAAAGGGTACAGTGGGGTAGCCATATACAGTAAAACAGAACCCATCTCAGTAGAGTACGGCTTCGGGATCGAAAGATTTGACAACGAAGGGCGGATTTTAGTCGTAGATTACGGTACGTTTACCCTAATAAACATATATTTCCCGAACGGACAATCTTCAGGAGACCGGCTGGACTACAAAATGGAATTTTACGACGCATTCTTAAATTTTGTAGACAACCTTAGCCAAGATGGAAAGGACGTCGTTATATGTGGTGATTGGAATACAGCTCACAAGGATATAGATCTGGCTCGGCCTAAGGCAAATGAAAAGACTTCAGGGTTTCTGCCAATGGAGCGGGAATGGATGGATAAATTCATCGACCACGGATATCTAGATACGTTCAGGATGTACCATCAAGAACCCGAGAACTATAGTTATTGGGATCAGATAACCCGAGCAAGAACGCGTAATGTGGGATGGAGAATAGATTATTTCTTTGCAAACACATCGTTCTCGAATAGAGTTAACGAGGCATTCATTTTGTCCGACGTGATGGGATCAGATCATTGTCCTGTTGGGATCCAAATATCCTAGGACAGAGGTTTACAATTGCACAACCCTAAAGAATATACTTCCGATGGAATCTAATCACTTGGAATCTAAACACTTTATTGCAAACTATTACAAATCTAGGTTTATGGAATTGGTGCCTAATAAGATAGAATGAAAAATATTAGAACGTAGGAGTAACTAAAGATGTCAGTCGATGTAGCAACGTCAATAGCTCGCATTTTGAAACAAGAGGGGATTGAATGGGTTTCGACGTTCCCTGTTTGTAGAGTCAATAACGCTTTAGGTAGGGAAGGAGTCCCTATGGTCATGATGCGCGATGATAGGTATGCAGTAGCCTTGGCCGACGCATACTCCCGTGTGACCGCCGGTACAAAGATTGGCGTATGCACGTTTCAAGGGGGAGTCAACGCAGCAGGCATGCAATACGCCTATGCTGGCATAGCCCAGGCTTTTGAAGACGGATCTCCTGTTTTATGCATAACTGACGGTGTGCCAATCGGACAATCAGAAAACAGCCAGTTTGACGTCCCAGCCAGTTTGAAAACGGTATCTAAATGGTATGGATACATAGACGACCCAAAACGCGTTCCGGAATTCATGAGACGCGCTTTTACACTCCTGAGAACTGGACGTCCGGGCCCCATAGTAATAGCAGTCCCTGACCCAACCGGTGAATACGATGAAACGGCTGACCCATACATCCCAGTCAAGGGTTGGAAATCAAGTCCTGACTCAGATGATGTTTCCAGAGCATTAGAATTATTAGACCAATCTAAGAATCCATTGATATATGCGGGTGAAGGGGTCATATATGCGGGAGCTTCTAACGAATTAAGAGAATTTGCAGAATCCAAAAGCATCCCTGTTATCACCACTCTAAAGGGCAAGGGAGCATTCCCTGAAAATCACCCGTTGTTCGTTGGCGTGAGAGGAGATCAAGTCGAACAGTATTTGAATTCCAGCGATCTCATCCTCGCTATAGGATCTAGTTTATCACCAGGTAGATTTAGCCATGCTATACCCAATGCCACAAGCAAAACGATAATTCATTGCAACATAGACGAGTTACATATAAACAAGATATACCCTACATCTCACGCGCTAATCGGCGATGCTCGTTTGACGTTAAAAGCCCTTATTGCACAATCAGGCACAGGGTCTTCGGATCCAGGTAATACAGAGAAGATTTACTCGGATATCCGGTCGGCACGTGAGACAGCTATGGCACCCTACAGGGAGGCAATGGCCTCAGAAGATAAACCCATCAACCCTTACCGTGTATACTCCGGATTAATGGAGGCTCTGGATCCCAATAACTCCTTCGTTACGCATGAATCCGGCAATACCAGGGATCAGTTGAGTACCATGTACGACACAGTGGTTCCTAGAGGTTTTCTTGGGTGGGGAAACGTATCAACTTTAGGATTCGGCCTTGCAGGCGCTTTGGCAGCNCGGATTGCCGAACCCAATCGCCCTTCCATGGTAGTCACTGGTGAAGCAGGACTAGGATACATGCTNGGCAACTTAGAAGTGACTCTTCGACAAAATGTCGCAATCACTGTGGTCCACATAAGTAANGGTGGGTTTTCTGGATACGGCCCCGGATTTTGGGGGACTGGCCACGACCCATACACCCACAGCGTTCTTGGGTACGATGATGTAGACATGTCCAAAGTACTGGGAGAACTAGGCTTATATACTGAGCGAGTTTACGAGCCGTCTGAAGTTGTCCCAGCACTAAAAAGGGCTGTCGATAAAAANTCCGCAGGACAACCAGCNTATATTGAGTTTATATGTAGCCAATATCCAATCTACGGTAGCTGGGTTGGAAGATAACTGAAAGGATTAGTGTCGGNCCGAGGGGTGGGTGATCAGCAATTCGCAGTTCAGCCACCCCTCGAGCCTGAAAGTCTCACCATAAGTATTAGTAATCCAGATTTATTATTGCTTTTCTAGACGTATGAGCTCTCGGGTTGCTATCAACCAATTCAGAATCTGTTCTGATTGATAATTAAAATCAACTAGATCGTCTACGTCTAGTAACCCGAGGAATTTATCCGGATCAGTACCAATACTCTCTTCGTACAGTTGGCAAACCAACTCTCTTAACGATAATCGATCTTGTCCAGCAACAACCTCAGTATCGGAGCTAGATTGGTAAAAGNAGTCACTGGGCCAGAGNATATTATCAGCCTGCCCAATCGTATTACGCCGCTCCGATTCAGAGTCCATTTGGAGTTCTTCCCAACTGTAAACAGTCCTGTCAACCAAGTATAGGTTAGCTAGATCTGCCGGCACACACCACTCCCTATAACCCTTCCCTTCCTCAAGCCACTCGTAATTCGTTAANTCTATANCGGGTATATCTAATACGAAGTAAGTTTCNGAGCTGACTCCTTCATTCTCATCAAGAACTACGTTACTAAAAAAGATNCCTGTGGTATTGACAGGATCACCTGTGACGGCGTTAAACAAACCAAAATTGCTGGTTAAATCCTGAAATCCGTCAGCCAATATCTGGTTGGCATTATCTCTAGTAGCACCATGATAAAGTTTCATTAGCTTAGTGACTCACTGTTCTATTACTTTAAATTGAGTTCAACAACATCTCATTCAACNTGAAATTTGCTAACGCTTGGTAAATTCCATCTGCATATCAATTAAGTATAGATTGCATTTCCAGAGATCAAATGGCATGTCCCCGCATTTAATCCTTATATACTTATTCCCAGACAGGGAGTTTAGTCCCTTAATAGTATATTATCTAACCGGACCCTAAAACATCCCGGAGAAACAATGTCGAATCAGACCAATGATTCTTATGTGGAAGTCAATGGAGGCACAATTTGGTATGAAATAGTTGGTGATGGACCTGGTTTACCATTAATTACTCTCCATGGTGGACCCGGATCAACTCATTTTGGGCTAGAACCTTTACGTGCCATAGGTGCCGATAGACCGGTCGTCTTTTATGACCAACTAGGATGCGGAAACTCTGACCGTCCGGACGATCCCCAACTTTGGAAAATAGATCGGTTCGTTGAGGAATTGCTCCAACTTCTTAAATCATTAGGATTTCAACAATTTCATTTGCTGGGTCACTCCTGGGGAACTATGCTCGCGTTAGATTACTATCTGTCCCACCCTACGGGGGTAACCAGCCTAATTTTATCAAGTCCTTGCTTGAGTGTTCCTCTTTGGTTAGCTGACTGTAACAAGTATAGAAAGGAATTACCCGTTCAAATACAAGAGAAATTAGAATATCATGAGAAAAATGGATCCACAGACTCTGAAGAATATCTCAACGCTACCAAGGAATTTAATAAACGCCACGTGTTACGGCTCGAAACGGTCCCTACTCCGGTCTTGAAAGGCCGCGAAAATCGGGGTAAACAAGTATATAAGACAATGTGGGGCGATAATGAATTTTTTATGAACGGCAATTTGAAAGATTATGACAGAACTCAAAGATTAGCTTCAGTCAAAATACCATCCCTGTATTCTTGCGGTCGATTTGACGAGGCATCTCCTGACACAGTCAAAACCTATGCTGATCTAACTGCTAACTCCCAATTTCACGTTTACGAAAACAGTGCACATATGCCCCACTGGGAAGATACCGTTGAATATTTATCAACCATCAGCGATTTCTTAGTAAGATCTGAAAGTCGCTAATGCCAGCAACATTTACCGTTATGAATCACCTAACGAATTGCATTGATCTTTTAACGGGACAAGCTGGTCACCCTAATCGGAAAATCGNAAATCTCTTGGTATTTCTAAAAATACCGACAACCGGTACAATAGTCGCCATCTATACTCATTTGNNGAATCCATACGCCTACCACCCATCAGAATTAAATGGAATTANCNTCAGTACAAATAGAAAATGATATCCTTATTGCCTCGGTNGATGGCAAAGATTTATACGCNGATATATGNCACCCCATAAATAAAAGCGATNTAGTTCCNGCTATTATATTTTTCCCGGGNGGTAGTTGGTTTACCGCGAATCGAGGCAACCTAAAAGANAGATTTGCTATACCTTTAGCGAAGCGAGGTTANNTTTGTATCACAGGCGAATACCGAGTTACTGAAGAAGCCCCATGGCCCGCCCAAATACTCGACGTGCAAAAATATATTTCATGGACCAGACGTAATTCTACTAAATTGAACATCAATTCTTCTAAAATAGCAGTCGCAGGCAAGTCTGCAGGTGGACATCTGGCATTATTAGCTGCAGGTTTTTCTGCAAATCCGGATAATGTTCATGAGAAGGACGGAAACGCGGCTAATCCTACTGTTAATGCTGTTATAGGGATATCTGCCGTTTCCGATTTAGGTGAAGTCATTGGCCGTTCCGACTTAGCACCCGTTTTGGGGGATAATCCCTCCTCAGAAATGCTAGACTCAGCTAACCCTATAAAAACCGTAACCGGCCAATATCCCCCTACGATACTTTTTCACGGTACATCCGATGACCGGGTTCACCATTCTATGACACTAAGAATGTACGACAGATTGGAAAGCAATGGAGTACCTACTGACCTGTATTTATATGCAGGTCAAAATCATTCGTTTGACAGTGATCCAATATTCACAGAGACCATTTGTGATAGCATTGACCTCTTTTTATCCAGATATTTATAGCAACCAAGGGAAGGAGATACATGGCTACGACCCAATACGACATCAGCACTTACTTGGAGGAAGCTAAATCATTAGCACAAAAAGTTGCGAAAGTGAGTGACAAAATAGACCATGATAGGCAAATACCCACGGACCTGGCCGATGAAATGGCTGACAAAGGGTTTTTCCGTCTATTGTTGCCGGAATCACTGGGTGGGGCAGAGTTAAAACATCCTGATTTCCTTCAAATTCTAGAGATCTTTGCAAACGTTGATGGGAGTACAGCATGGTGTGTCAATCAAAATAACGTTTTTTCCACCAACTCGCTGCGGATGCCTGAAGATATTGCAAAAGAGATATGGGGCGACCAACGCGCAGTGGTAACTAACGGTCCACCCACTTCGTTATCTCAAGCAATACCGGTAGACGGAGGATACAAGTTAAGTGGCAGGTGGCATTTTAGTAGCGGCATGGACCACGCAACTTGGATAGCAGCTATGGCTCCTATTAGTGACGGCACCGGATCAAAAGACGCCTCCAGAGACCGTACTGGAGCACGGATCATGCTTCTACCCAAAAACCAAGTCACATTTTTGGATCTGTGGCAGGTAAATGGCTTACGTGGGACTGCTAGTTTTAGCTACGAGATCGAGGATCTTTTTGTGCCAATGGATCACACCTATGACCCTACATGGACTCCAAGGAACGTCACCGGTGTATATGCTATACCAACTACTCTTTTATTCGCCACTGGATTTTCGACTGTTGCCTTAGGTGTTGCTCGGTCAAGTCTTGACTCAGCTATATCTATAGCAGGTGAAAAAGTGCCCGGCAGAAGCAGTAGCCTGCTCCAAAGCCAACCCTCTACTCACCGGGTTATAGGAGAAGCAGAAGCCATGTGGAAAGCCTCTAAAGCTTTCTTGGGACAAAGTGCTTCTGCGGTGTGGGAAAGCGCTTATAAAAAGCAATCTCTAACCACCGAGGAACGCATAAACCTAAGATTAGCGACTACTCATGGAATACGCATGGCAGCTCAAATAGTTGATATGACATATAACCTTTGTGGTACAGATGCAATATTCGAACGAAATCCCATACAACGGAAATTCCAAGACGTTCATGTTATGACTCAGCATACACAAGGCCGTTTTAGCAATTACGAAACCGCCGGCCAGTTCTTTTTAGGATTGGAACCATCAGGGAATTTCTAGTGAATATACGATATCCCAGGTGTAAACCTGCGGCATCACAAAACAGGGATGTAACTAGTTATGACAAATGCTAAATCAGGTTTGATAATATTGGTAGCTCAAGATTTATTCTTCTTAGGCAGGATAGATTCCTTGGCTTCCCCGTTAGGATTTGAAGTTAATCGTGCCAGCACCAAACACGATTTCGTACAACAAATCAGTTCTACTCATCCGGAATTAATATTAGTAGATCTGGAATGTGAAGAATCTTTATGGACCGGTGCGTTAGAACACATTAAACAGATTGATTTCGACAATCCCGTTATATCCTACGGCCCACATGAAGACCTAGACAAGTTCAAAAAGGCAGAAGCTCTCGGGTCTAATATGGCTCTGAGTAAGGGGCAATTCACTCGCGATTTGCCTAAGATCCTAAGCGAATTGAAGTCTTAAAATACGACTATAAAGAGCTACTGCAGGTCCTATTAAAACCAATACCTAACTAGCTAATGGTTTAGGTCCTTGTGCGATCTCATCACCCGTTAGCAGGTTATTCATACCATTAACTGAAGAGGCCAATGATTCCAATTGTGCCATCACCGTTGGTTCAGAAAGTTTGCCATCTGAGAAATGACTAGACTTCAAATAAACTAGTCCAGGGATGGTTTGAGCTCCAAACCAAGCTAAAACAGGCCGTAATTGTGTATCAACAGACAAATAGTGATGGTCAGTAGCACCCATGGCTATCAATCCACATGCCTTTCCTAAAAAACCCTCGACAGGAACCAAATCAAAAAGGTTTTTTAAAGCACCGGTGAATGTCGCTCGAAAAACGGGCGTTGCTATCAGAAACATATCCGCCGACAAAATCCTAGCAACAACATGCTCGGTGTCATCTTGATAATCTGCCAATTCCCTCCCGTCGGCAAAGGACACCTTGAAATCACCTAGATGCATAAGGTCTGTTGTGAGGGCATTATCGTGCTCCGCTGCATGATTCAACGCGTACTCCAGAGCATGATATAGTCTGCCCGGGTAAGTCACTGAACCGTGGATGCCAAGTAAAGTTGCCAAATCAATTCTCGACTGAAGATTTAGGGCTTTTATTATTTAGTTCTACAAAATTGTTCCTTGGGACCTCCAAGCCTAGATTACCATGTAACGTATTTGACTCATAATCTGCTCGGAATAAATTTCTTTCTTTCAAAATGGGAAGAACATGATCAACGAATTCATTGAATCCATCCGGTAGAACCGAATTATTCATCATAAATCCGTCCGCAGCTCCGGCTTCAAACCATTCTTGCATGGAGTCAGCTATATGAGAGGGAGTGCCCAAGAAGGGTGGTCTGGGAGTAGTAGACCTGATGGCCATCTGCCTTAGTGTTAAGTTTTCGTCTTTTGCTAATTGTTTTATCCTGTCAGTAGCACTTTCCCAACCGTTGCGGCCATAGTTTCCGAGTTCTGGAAAAGGATCATCTAGTTCGTATTTAGAAAAATCCAAATCGTTGAAATATCTCCCCAGGTAATTTAAAGCATCTTCAATTACCACTAGGTTAGCGATTTGTTGATATTTCTCTTCCGCCTCACTGATGGTATTTCCTACTATCGGAGCAAAACCTGGAAGGATCAGGATATCATTTGGGTCTCGTCCATGGGATTTCGCTCTACCTTTGACATCTTCATAAAAATTCGCAGCATCTTCTATGGTCGCCTGACCAGTGAACACTGCGTCAGCATGGAGGGATGCAAATTCCTTGCCGGCCTCGGAGGATCCGGCCTGTATTAAAATTGGCCTTCCCTGGGGGGACCTGGAGATGTTTAACGGACCCTGAACTGAATAAAACTGTCCAGAATGATTTAGCTTATGCATTTTGCCAGGTTCAAAAAATTTTCCAGACCCCTTTTCTCTTACAAAAGCATCATCTTCCCAAGAATCCCATAACCCTTTGGTGACGTCGACAAATTCGTGCGCCATTTTATACCGTAAATCATGTTCTGGATGGTCTGCCCTACTATAATTTAGGGCCGAACCTTCGAGAGGAGATGTAACAATATTCCAACCAGCTCTTCCACCACTGAGGTGATCAATGGATGCAAATTGTCTCGCAACCGTGAAAGGATCACTGTAGGTGGTAGATAGAGTCGCAGCCAGACCAATATGGCTAGTTTCCATTGCCAAAGCAGCCAGTAACGTCAGGGGCTCGAAACGGTTAAGAAAATTGGGGTGAGATTTTTCACTGATATATAGGCCGTCCCCAAAAAACACAAAATCTAATTTGGCAGCCTCCGCCTTCTTAGTTAAAGCTTTATAATACTCTAGGTTGATCGCTCCATCAGAGACCGCATTAGGGTGTCGCCATGAAGCCATGTTGCTACCCGTCCCTGCTAAAAACGCACCTATATGCAATTGAGTTCGGCTACCCATCTTAAACCACCGCCATAGAATGATATCTCTTTCCCAAAGTCCATAGCTAGAATTGGATTTAGGTTACTTAATTAAACACCTCTGCCAGCAACCTGTATGACCTTAATCGTTTAGGGAAATCCCCAATGGCTGTGACTATAACGAACTCATGAACATCGTAGTGATGACTGATATCGTTAAGTTTCTGTTCAATCGTCTTCTTGGATCCATGGAGAACAGCAGGAGGCTGAACCGTTACTGTGTATTCCACGTCAACCTGTCTCCCAAATTCATGAGCTGCTTCCTCAGATCTCACTGTAAAAGATCTCCCGTCTTTCAGTTCTATTCGGACTACCTTAATATCCGCCGCCAATAGAGCTGCTTCTTTTTCAGTATCTGCTACAACTACAGGTAATGCTAACATGACCTGGGGATGAATATTGGACGACGATTTGAACGTCCTCCTATATTTTCCCACGGATTCCGACATCACCTTTTCGTCGTTATTTAGGAATAAGGCAAACACATATGGCAAACTTAAGGCAGCAGCCAATCCAGCACTATTAGCGGTTGTACCAAGCATAAATATATCAGCAGGACTAGGAGGCAAAGGGCTAGCCTTTAAGCCATATAAGTTGCTATCTGGAGATAAATTATCGTGGAGGAATTGGCCGAGTTGAACCACCTTTTGACTCAACGAATCCCGACTAATCGAAGGTTCTTGTTGAAGTGCGCTAGTAGATTTTGGAAGCCCACCAGGCCCACCACCAATTCCGAGATCGACTCTACCTGGTGCCAACGTAGCTAGAACATTAAAATTTTCCGCTACTTTATACGGACTATAATGCTGGAGCATAACGCCGCCGGAACCCACTTTGATGGTTGATGTTTTAGCTAATATATGGGAGATTAAAACTTCGGGAGACGAACTCATTACGCTATTAGATCCGTGATGTTCTGCCACCCAGAATCTATGGTAACCCCATTCCTCCGCCATTTGAGCGAGATGGATAGTATTCTTTAAAGCGGCAGAGCTGGTTTCGTTTCCGTTAGCTGGACTTTGATCCAAAACACTTAGTCTCAATTAGTCATATCCCACAAGAATTCTAAAAGGGTATCCATGCAAATTATTGGAACATCTAGTGGATTATACACCCACCGGTCCGCCCAGACATCGGATGGATCTCTGTCTTCCTTGACCCTGAGAAATCGACCTGCTAGGCTTCGAAAGTCGACAGACTCATAATCTATTGGATACGAGATTTAATGCGAATTGGGGTTATATCTGACACACATGGCTACATGGACCCAAGAGCGCTGCTCTTATTACAAGAAGTTGAACACATTATTCACGCAGGTGATATCGGCGATTACACAATAATATCCGAACTAGAACAGATTGCCCCCGTCACAAAAGTCAGGGGGAACGTTGATCGAGAAGGACAGTCGTCCCGCTGCCCAGATGTCGAAATTTTAGAACTGGCTGGGTTCAAAATATACCTGACACATGAGCTCAAACCACCAAAGACTATACAAGATCCGATATTGCATAATTTGCAGTCAGAAGATTTCAAAATAGTTATTTATGGACACAGTCATATTGCTTATCAAAAAACGTGGAACGACATTCTATTCTTTAATCCTGGTGCAGCCGGTAAAAGAAGATTCAAAGTAATCCCATCTATCGGTTTATTACTCCTACAAGACTCTATTGTCGAATCAGAAATAGTCACTCTATAAATATAGTTTGATTATCTTAATCAATTAAAGGAGAAATCATATGGAAATTTTCGAATGTATCAGGAGACGTCGAACAATCAGAGAATATAAAAAGGATCCGATCCCGGAAGATGTTTTGGAGAAAATATTGCAAGCAGGCAGGTGGTCGCCGAGTTCAAGCAATTCCCAACCCTGGCATTTCGTAGTCGTTAAAGACCCAAATACCCTGTCAGAACTCGGGAGAATCGCTACACAGGGTCCTTTCATCAGCGATGCGGCGCTGGCAATTGTAATTGTGATGGAAAATGCTCCCAGACCACAATTAGATGCCGGTAGAGCTATCCAACAGATGGAACTAGTAGCATGGGCAGAAGGGCTAGGCACATGCTTTGTGGGAGTCCGAATAGAAGAACAACAAATAGAAGTAAAAGAACTTCTCAATATCCCATCAGACCTAGAATTGATAACAATAATGCCTTATGGATACAGACCAACCTCCATCAGCCGAGTGGGTACTCCGCGAAAAGATTTAGCAGAGATGGTTCATCGCGAAAAATTTGGGGCTCACTAGAAAACACATTTCACCCAGGCCTATAGTTTGTTCGTTACCATATACAGCCACGAAGATCCTGCGCCAAATGGTTCGAGATCCAGAGACCCGAAAGCCTTATGGCTGCCAAATCCGGCTGAGTACAACAATTCAGAAATCTCCTTAAATGTGTACAATCGAAGCGATAAATGTTTAGTTTCCACGACCCCGTCTCGGACGAATGTCCAATCCGATTCAACACGGCTGCTTACGTAATCAAATTGCCTTTCCTCTAAGACAATCAAGTCACCGAATCGCCACCATTCTTTATCTTGAGACTCTATCTCAGGCACTCTGGTCTCGACTAGTGGAGTATCTAATATGAATGGAGCACCTGGTTTTAATGATTGGGCAATAGTTTTCAAAAACTCAGCATTAGACTCATCATCAAAGTACCCAAAGCTATTCCACCAGCAAAAAGCTCCATCGTACTTATTAGGCAACTGGATATAACGCATATCCTGGCATATCCAGTTGATAACCCCTGGTGACTCGGGTGTTGAACAGGACGCGTAGTCTATTAGAGATGACACAAAATCTAGGCCCGTCATATTATATCCACGGGTGGATAAGACAGACGACAACCGTCCCCCTCCGCAGGGAACATCTAAAACGGTCGAGTGAGGCCCCAGAGAAAGTATGGACTCTATGAAATCCGCTTCCAACTCGGTTTGAAGGGCATCCCTTGAGTTTTTAACAAACTCAAGGCACAGTCCCGAAAAAAATTCTGGCCACCAATCCACTTCGGGCATCATCCTGATAGCCTAAACTGTCCAGATGTCACTAAAATCCTTTCACAAATGGAGATATAGTAGAAAATTATTTCGATATTTTTAATCTGCCAAATCTCGAGAAACTTGATCAAACCCTTTGTCCAAAGCTCTCAAAATTTCGTCTATTTCTCCTGAGGTCACACACAGAGGCGGCATAATATTCATCATATCTCCCCCTCTAAGAAGAATTCCTTGATCCGAGAAAGCTTGGGTAAGCCTTGAAGCCAGTTCAGCCTCGGGAGCAAAATATTCTTTTGTTTTTCTATCCTTTACGACTTCTAGCCCGCAGAACAATCCTAACCCTCTAACATCTCCAATAATCGCATGTTTTTCCTTTAATTCTTCTAGGCCATCTAAAAGATACCTGCCCATTTTCGCTGAATTATCTGGCAGGTTCTCACGTTCCATTATTTCTAAGTTTTTTAGAGATGCGGCTGCCGCTACTGGATGCCCTCCAAATGTGATCACATGCCGAAAAGCAGCTTTTTGACTCCCTACAAATGAATCGGCTATCGATTTTCTTACAATTGTTCCACCCATTGGGATATAGCCACTCGTGATCCCCTTAGCAACTGTCATCATATCCGGAGTAATTCCCCAGTGTTCACAGGCGAACATTTTGCCAGTTCGTCCAAAACCTGTTATCACCTCATCTGCTATCAACAAACACCCGTATTTATCACATATCTCTCTCAGTCGAGGCCAATAATTGGGAGCAGGTACGATAGCACCCAAAGGGCTTGATACCGGCTCTGCCACTACAGCCGCAACCGTCTCTGGCCCTTGAAACAAGATCATTTCTTCAACGGCGTTAACACAACGTTCCGCACAATCCTCGGGAGACTCCCCTCCTAGCTCACACCTGTAGGGATTAGGCTGGGGCACATGAAAACATCCTGCTAACAGAGGTTCATAATCCACTTTAGGAAAATGGGACGAACTTCCCAAAGCCAGCGCTCCGAATGTCGCTCCGTGATAGGAACCCTTCCTACTAATAAATTTTATTCTTGATGATTCACCCATGCGCTTGAAATAGGCTCTAGTCAATTTCATAGCCGTTTCGACTGCCTCGGATCCTCCACTGGTAAAGAAGCAACGCGATAAATCTCCTGGAGTGATATCAGCGATCTTTTCCGCTAATCTTACCGCCGGCTCCGTAGTAGTTCCTAACGGCATGTATGTAAGTTTCAGCATTTGTTCATAAGCCGCATCAGCTATCTCTGTCCTGCCATACCCTACGTTTTTCAACCAGAGACCTGACATGGCATCTATATAAGTATTACCTAATGCATCTGTAACTTGGCATCCCTTGCCCTCGACGAAAATTTGAGGCTCCCCTTTTTCTGCCATATCACTGGGCTCTCTAAGATAAACCCATAAATGTTCTAATGCGGAATCCTGTAGTTCTTTAATTTCAGCATCTGAAGAAATAGTCATGCTCACGCTCCAAATTTTGAACAACTAAAAAGATAGTTTGTCCGACGAAGTCATTATACTTGCAACCAATCAAGTCACAATACCAGATGGTCTCTATAGCATCAAGAAACCATGGTTGAATATTTGAAAAGGATTCTTGCTTCAGACACTAACAAGAGTCTAGGTAAATCGCACATGCTCTTGCTAATGCATTGTTGCTCAATGACAAGGCAAGGACAAGAATTACTCTTTACAGGAAAAATTGCAGGTGGTACTTTCGGCTGTACGTAATAGTAATGTCGGAGCGTAGTGCCCCTTTATGAAAAGCCTTAATATTAACTCCAAAAGACTTAATCAAACTCTGTTCGAACTTGGTAGCATAGGATCTACTTCACAGGGAATGCAACGGCTAGCTTTTACCCAATACGACATAGAAGCACGTGATATGACTATTTCCTTAATGCATCGGGCAGGTCTGAATACGCGGATAGATACTGCAGGAAACATCATTGCTAGAAAAGAAGGGACGTCCCCGGATCTAGCGGCTATTGCCTTGGGGTCCCATATAGATACAGTCCCAAATGGAGGCAAATATGACGGTGCTTTGGGGGTAATGGGGGCAATAGAAGTGTCTCAAATCCTAGAAGACACTCAAACTAAATTACGCCACCCTCTGGAAATTGTTGTTTTCACCAATGAAGAAGGTACCAGATTCAAACGTTGGCTATTTGGCAGCAGAGCAATGGCAGGGCTCCTAGAGCCGGACGACGAAACCGCAGCTGACGAAGAAGGTATTCCCATGAGTTCTAGGCTAGGAGATGTAGGGGGAAATATGCTTCAGATCAGTAAAGCACCGCGCGGCCGATCTGAGATAGCCGCCTATTTTGAGCTACATATAGAGCAGGGCCCCGAACTTCACCAATCAGGCATTCCTATCGGGGTTGTAACAGGTATAACCGGTCGGTGGGTATATGGAGTCGAAATAATTGGCGTAGCCAACCACGCTGGAACAACTCCCATGCATGGTCGTCGAGACGCATTAGTGAGTGCATCTCAGCTGGTTTTAGCTGTACAAAGTTTGGCATCAGAATTAGAGATCTGTAGAGTCGGCACGGTTGGCAATATCCAGTCATATACAAATGCCGCCAATGTTATACCTGGCCGGATTAGCCTCGGGGTAGAATTCAGAGACGTGGACATGAGATGCTTGGCAGACGCAGATCAAGAATTCCACAAAATAGCAAAACAAATTGAACAAACCGAAGGTGTTAATATCACCATCACCAGATTCGAGAATACTGAATCAGTTCAAATTAACCAATCTATGCAAAATCTTGTGGAACAAGCAACTGACCTGACTGGTCTAAATTACAAGCACCTTCCAAGCGGCGCAGGACACGATGCTCAAGCTATCGCGAACATAACCGACGCCGCCATGGTTTTTGTGCCTAGTGTGAATGGAATCAGCCACGCGCCCGAGGAATATTCTACGCCAGAAGATTGTGCAAACGGAACCCAGGTTCTCTTGAACTTACTCATGCTAGCCGATGAAAAGATATGAGGGATTGGATATTAAAAAGTACAGAGAGGTAAGAGGCAATGACATCTGACCTTGCAGATCAATTTTTACATCTATATTTCCAAGCCAATCCACTAATTAGCTATCTAAATCTGGCTAGTCCATGACTAGCAACATTCTTAACCAACTATGGTCACCAATAGCTGCTTTGACTAGTCATTGGGAAGGAAAGGTTAACGCGCAGATATGCGTCGGAATCAGTAATGCGTCAATCGTACCTGAAAAACCTCGAGTATTAGTTCAAATTTATAAAGAAAATTATAGTCATATCCTCATAGCGCAAAGCGGAGCATTTGCTTTGAATTTTTTATCGCTTGAAACTACCGAACTAATAAAAGCTTTCGGTTTTTCTTCAGGCAGACACACTAACAAATTAGGAAACGTCCCCTATACTACGAAAATCACCGGCAGTCCAATTTTAGACAATTGCATCGCATACCTCGATTGCAAAATAATAAATGCTTTGGACGCAGGGGATATGACCTGCTATCTGGCGGACGTATTGGAGAGCGACACGTTGCAAAATGGTCCTCTTTTACGAATACGCGAAGCGAGGGAAGCTATCCCCGGTGAATGGAATATAGAATGGGACCGACATAATCAAGATAGCATTAACACATCGCGTGAAATAATTGGTAATATAAGTTACACGCCTTGGCAAACTCCATGAACACGTGCCAATTCAATAGAATATAAATATTTAACACCGGAGGATTTCACATGGGTACTTTTCGACTCTATACCGGCAGTGATAATGAATCACATATAGATCCAGTTGATCTTTCCCAGACACCTGACTGGATGCAAGCTCAAGACACCACTCACATAACCTTTAGGGAGGCTCCAGTCGGCAATTTCCAAGATTGGCATCCTGCTCCCAGACGCCAATACATAATAATCGTATCTGGAGAATTAGAGATAGGCCTAAGCGATGGAACAAAGCACGTCTTCGGGCCAGGAGATGCCAGGTTAGTTGAAGACACAACTGGGAAGGGTCATACCACAGCCACACATGGGACAATCCCTTGTGTAACAGCTACTGTACCCTTAGCCAACCAGTAGGATTTCTATGTCTATTAATCGCGTCAGCATTACAGACTCGCTGAACGCATTCTGTAACGACACAGATGCCTACCTGCAGGGGATCCCCAACGGTCCCTTATCCTCATTAACCTTTGCGGCAAAGGATATATTTGATATCCAAGGTTATGTAACCGGCGGTGGCAATCCGGATTGGAAGTTATCACAACTACCGGCTGAATCTACCGCCTGGGCCGTGCGGGTCTTGGTAGAAGCGGGAGCCACTATGGTAGGCAAAACATTGACGGATGAGATTACCCGGGGAATTTTTGGAGAGAATTCCCATTATGGGACCCCAATAAATACTAATGCTCCAGGCAGAGTACCTGGTGGTTCGTCGAGCGGATCAGCTTCGGCGGTAGCAGGGGGATTAGTTGACTTTGCTTTGGGTTCAGATACAGGTGGATCAGTTAGAGTCCCTGCCAGTTTCTGCGGCTTATATGGTTTAAGGCCTACTCATGGCAGGATTTCGTTAGACGGTGTACTTCCGCAATCAAGCAGTTACGATACTGTCGGGTGGTTTGCCAGAGATCCTGAGACCTTTGCCCAAGTTGGTTCGGTTCTCCTGCAATCTGAAAGTCACAATCAGTTGCCTAGCCAAGTATTGATAGCCGAAGATGCCTTTGCCCTGTTGGACAATGATGTTTCAGAAGCTCTACAGCCTGCGATCCAGAAAATCTGCTCTCTGATTGGCAACCATTCTTCCATTCGTCTAGCTCCCACGAATTTATCCGAATGGCGGGATCAACAAGGAACACTGCAGAGCAAAGAAGCCTGGAACACAGTACGAGAATGGATCGATCTAACAAACCCGAGATTTAGTTTTGAGGTAACCGAGAGATATGTCCTGGCAAAAAATATCTCTGCAGATGATATTAACTCCGCGGAGCAAATCAAGGCTCAGGTAAAAGATCGTATCAATCAATTGTTGATCGATGGAGCAGTGATTTGTTTACCTACTACAGTTGGGGCTGCTCCTCCAATCGGTCAAAAATTGTCAGAACGAACGGAGTTAAGGTTGCAGACCAGCCAGCTTACGTGTATCGCAGGTACAACAGGTGGCCCTCAAATCAGCCTACCTCTTACTCGAGTTGGTGGGCTACCGGTCGGAATCTCCCTCTTAGGCTCACAGGGGGACGATGAGATGCTAATAGAAATTGCGCGGCAATTGTCTCCATAATGGGTCTCATATCCCAATCATTTTCAAGATTTCTTAACTACACCAATAATGCACTAATAACCAGCATTTGAAACAAGAGGGAAAAACCATTAACGCTGATACAGTTATCCTAAACTCAAACATAATAACCATGGATTCATCCAATCCCAAAGCGCAAGCTCTAGCGATGTTACACGGCCGACTGGTAGCTGTTGGATCAAATTCTGATATATCAAATTATGTTGGTCCAGAAACAGAGATCCTAGAACTGCCAGGTAAGACCGTCCTGCCTGGGTTTATTGATGCCCATATCCATGTCCTAAACAGTGGGATAAGACATGTCATGGCAGCTGACTGTGATCTACCGAGTATCGCCGACATTCAAGAAGCTTTAAAACAACAGGCAAATAAAACACCACCGGGCGAATGGGTCCAGGGGTTCAAATTTGACGACACCAAAACCATAGAAGGTAGGTTTCTTAATAGAACAGACTTAGACATGGTCAGCACCCAACATCCCATCATGGTAGCTCATAGAGCTGGTCATATTTACTACTTGAACAGCAAAGCATTGGAGCTTGCTTCTTTCAACAACGACACATCTGATCCTCCGGGAGGAAGACTGGGGCGTCTCCCCGGCAGCAACGTGTTGAACGGGGTGATTTATGAACGTGCCATTGAGCCTGTAAGGTTTGGGTTAATACCACCCGAGACCGAAGAAATTCGTCGTGAAGGGTTGAAATTAATCTGCCAAATGCTAAACAAAGTTGGGTTAACAAGTGTTCACGATGCAAGAGTTACTAAAGATGAATTTCTTACCTATCAAAACGGTAAGGAAGCCGGCGACTTAACTCTAAGAGTGTATGCCCTGTTATACCATCCTCATTTTGAATCCGCGCGAGCTACTGGATTAAAAACGGGTTTAGGGGATGATATGCTGAAACTAGGAGGCATTAAGATGATAGCAGATGGGGCCATAGCGGCCCGGACTGCGTATATGTCCGAACCTTATCTAGGGACTCCTTGCGATTGCGATTACGGCATACTTGCTATGGATGCCGAAGAAACCGAAAATATGGTTAAACAAATCCATCGTGCCGGATTTCAAGTCTGTATACATGCAAATGGAGACCTAGCAATTGATATGGTCTTGAAAGCCTATGAAAAGGCACAAACAGAATATCCTAGAGTCAACCCACGACACAGGATAGAACATTGTACCTTGGTCAACCCTGATATTCTTAAACGCATGCATGATTTAGGAGTGATTGCCACCCCATTTTGTACATATATCTACCATCACGGTGAGAAGATGCAATTCTTTGGCAAGGACCGGTTAGAGTGGATGTTCGCTCAAAGATCATTCATAGACTACGGAGTTATATCTACGGGAGCAACGGATTATCCCCCTGGCCCTTACGAACCCCTAATGGGTATACAAGCCTGTGTAACCAGGACGGATAGCAATGGCAATCTTTGGGGAGGATCCCAGAAAATATCGGTAGAAGAAGCTCTGAAATTATATACTTTGCACGGAGCCTACGCATCGTTTGAGGAAGATTCGAAAGGATCCCTAGAAGCTGGAAAATTAGCGGATATCGTAGTCTTAGGGGATGACCCATTGACGGTAGACCCCTTTAGCATAAAGGATATTCCGGTGGAACGTACGATCCTTGGTGGCAAAACCGTATTTTGTTCCTAACCTAACTTTTGTCTTAGTATAGAGGATAAAGTTTAGGAAGATTGTTTTAAATAAATCCGTTTCGTAGCACAGACGCAAATATTTATAAGTGCTATTATTGAGCAGACCCACATTACATAAAGATCACTAAATGGCATGCCATGGTCCGGTTGCCAACTGCGATACGCAGGAGATTTTATGGAGAAAGTATCTATCCAGGAGGCTTCTAGACGTCTACATATCGCAACCTCTGAGGTAAGGGATTGTATCAGGATGGGAGAACTTATTGCAGAACGCGTACTTGGCCCCCAAGGGCGCCAAGTTTGGGTTGTACAACTGCCTGAGGATGACTGGGTAAGCCCGATAACCGAGCTCGAACAAAACAGAGGATTCTCGCCGTGGTGGTGGGGTAATAAAGAACGTTCAGGGAAAGTACACTATGTCCAAGATATGTATGCCTCCTCGTTTGAAGAAGTCATTCCCAGATTTCTTTGTGGATACGATGGAAGCAATATTTGGTCTGCACCTAGTCTAACCGAGGAAAATATATGTCCGGATTGTCTGGTTGAAGCCCAAAGTAAAGAACTTCCGAGTTCCCAGAACCCGTTCGGCAGTAACCCTCCCACAAGTACATAACATTCGTAGAGGAGAATTATGAATATCGGCGTAAGCGCAATGGCGAGCGACAGACATGGTGACATTGGATCAGTCGCTAAAAAGGTAGAGGAAGTAGGATTTGAATCCATCTGGTTGCCGGAACATCCAGTAATACCAGTTAATCATAACAGCAAATATGGTGGTACCCCCGATGGATCTATCCCACCGCACATGTACTCTATGCCTAATCCATTTATAGCGTTAGCCCGCGTCTCAGCAACTACTACAACATTGAAATTAGGAACCGGAATTTCACTGGTCACCGAGCATAATCCTATAGATTTAGCCAAGGAAATCGCTACATTAGATCATTATTCATCTGGTAGATTCCTGTTTGGCATAGGAACCGGTTGGTTCAGGGAAGAAAGCGAGATAATGGGTGCAGACTTTGACCACAGATGGACCCAGGCACGCGAACATGTACTAGCAATGAAAGAACTGTGGACTAAAGAGCAAGCCGAATTTCACGGTAGTTACGTCAACTTTCCGCCGGTCTACTGTAATCCCAAGCCATCTCAACTTCCCCATCCTCCAGTTTTATTGGGCGGTAACGCAAAAAACGTACTACAACGAGTCGTGAGATGGGGGGATGGATGGCTTCCCCTCGGAGTCTCACCTGAAGATATAAAAAAGGCCAGAGCCACATTATCAGAACTAGCAGAGACAATTGGCAGGGATCCTAATTCAATCTCTATTACTGTATTCGGACAGCCACCAGACAAGGATCTCATAGAGCAATTTGAAGAAGCTGGTGCTGATAGGGTCTTACTACGATTAGCCGGCGACAGTGAAGAGGCATTATTAGTGGATGCGGAAGAGAAAGCATCCGCAGTTTTCCGGTAGGCGCGATGAGAAAATATCTCAGACCGGCTAGTCGGGACATTATCCATTTAATATTTTCATTACCTAGGTTTCTGACTTAACAAGCACGGAGTTTTTATTCAGCAAAATTACATAACAAATTCCACATGGAATTAACCTAATAACCCCGTTGACTAGGGCAAAAAGAGGCAATAAACTGGCCAATTAGACACCATGGAGTTTGGCAACATGGGCCAAGTCATTTTTGACTCGTTCAATATCCGATTAAAACTGCGGAATATCAGTTGCACTCCGATCCGCAATCGAACAGATGGCGTCACAAGTTGGGTTACCAATACGGGGAATCAACAGATCCTAGAATAGAAATAATTTAATAAGGAAGGGAGCAAGGGATAATGCCAGCCAATAATTCTACCGGTTCGGTCACAGTCAATAGTGTTACGCTAGAAAGTCAAATTAATCGGAATGATGTAACCCTGTCTGACTATGATAAAGATAGACTAGAAGATGTTGGGTTTGTTACCGCTATGACCCTGGTCCTTATGGGGAATTACGCACAGACCGGACATTTCGGAGGACCGTTAGCCTACACTCCATACACAGTTGCTTCGCACCTGGTCGGACCTGAACTGGGCGGTCTGAAATTTGATTACAGACGACCAAAACATCCCTATGCGGATAAATTCATGTTGGCGGGGGGTCACAACGCTCCGGTCACGTATGCACTGTGGATTATTATGGGTGAAGCGTTAGCTAAGAAACATGCTGTCACAGGAGATTCCCGTTATTCTGTTGACCCGAACCTGGGGATGCTTTCCATAGATGTACTTGGTTTTAGGAGAGGCAAAGCAGCATTAGAAACACTTTTGGAAGAGAACGGGCTAACAGACCATCCCTTAATGTCACAAGCCAAATTACGCGGCATACGTGCACTCGCAGGACATTCTGAAACGACAGATATGACTAACGACGTAAATGGTGGCCCATCTGGGATAGGAATAGCCACAGCCGCAGGTAAAGCCGCCTTCTGGGACATGGTAGGTGCACCANATAGCCTTAAAATAATGGCTATCGAAGGCGAATTTGCAATGACATCCGGACATTCTCAAGAGATGAAAACGCAAGCCCTGGCCCAACAGGTAGGTAAGCGATTGAGAATCNTGATGTCATATAATAACGCAGGCATCGACGACGAACTAATTGGAGGTGTAATTAGCTCTGAATACGATGCCTATAAATTGGCTGACCAGTGGGCATCTTACGGCTGGAATGTCTTGACGTTAGATAACGGCAACGACTACGGGCAAGTAGTGGCCGGACTGAAAACCATGGAAAACTGGGATCCAGCAGACCGACGTCCCATGATCATGATCGGGAATACAGTTAAGGGATGGTGGCCCACAGCGGTCGATGGGAAAATACCGGGCTATGGAGATCAGATAGTTAGCTATGCCAGCCATCCCTACGGCTTCGCTATGAATAGCGATTATTTTCAAGGACTGGCTTCAACTTTCGAAGATTATTTTGGCGTTGAATTTGAGGGCATTCGTGATGGAGGCGTTTCAAACACTCACGATCGATTAATCCAATTCAAAAAAAATATTGATATAGCCTTGTCCGTACTTGATAAAGACGGTCTTGGAGACTGGCTTGCTGATCGCTTGGTTGACCTTGGTGACAGCCTCGATGACGAAATGCCACTCCGGATAGATCGTCATACAGATCCATTTCTTGACTCCCGATTGTCCATCGAGAATTTACCGATGACCCAACAAAACCTAGATATTACAAATCCAGTGTCCGGTGAAACGAAGCAAGTATCTATCAAATTGTTCGAAGAATCCGGAAATGTTAGAGGCACGCGACGGGCCATATCAGAGATTGTGAAATGGATGAACTATGTAACCGACAATCGTATGGCCATCATAGCCGCTGATTTAGCGGACTCTATAAATGTTGAAAACGGTTCATTCTGGGGACACTATGACCCTTTGGGGAATCCAGCGGGGACTCGGTTGAAGGCCGCGATCCAAGAGGCCGGTAACGCTTCCACTGCAGTCGGAATAGTTGGTCAAACAGCATCATTAGATCCCAATAAACACGTCGGGTACTGGGCACTGACCGGATCCTACGGTGCCTTCACACCTCTGATGTACTTACCTGCTCGGGTATGGAGTCAGCAGAATCAAGACAGCCCATTCAGGGTAGGCGTACTTAACGTCCTTGCAGGGCATTCCGGACCTGAAACTGCCGCGGATGCCAGGACACACTTTGGTATCTTTTCACCACAAGTGTGGAAACTGTTTCCTAGAGGTCAAGCTATAACTCTCAGTTTTTGGGATTATAACGACGTTGCCTCTGGTTATTTTGCCGCCGCATCTATAGCGGCAAGGGATCCCAAAGTTGGAATTATTATCCTAGAAGTAGCGAGACCAGATTTCCCAGTAGCTGATCGGTCTACATTTGCTGACCAAGATCCGAAAGCCGCTGCGAAAGGATTTTATGTGATCAAAGACTTCAGTCCAAGCAAGCCACGACATGGCTATGTCTTAGTACAAGGTTCATCATCTACAGTCAACCTGGTTTCGATTCTGCCGCAACTCGAAGAACAAGATGTGAACGTTAAAGTAATCGCGGCCATTAGCGATGAACTATTCCAGAGGCAACCAGAATCTTACCGTAATTCTGTATTACCCCCAGAAGCCCTGCTCGACATGATGGTGGTAACCACGGGTACCCGTCGCGTGTGGCCAGCCCAAAACGTGGGCCCGTTAACAGACGAATATTCACTGACATCAGATTGGGAAAACGAATGGTTAACTGGTGGCACAGAAGCCGATGTAATATCGGAGGCCCATCTGGACGCAGATTCAATCCTGAATGGCATTAAACGATTCGCGTCCGATCATGATGACCGGATATCACGTCAGCGAAATATGTTGGCAGGTTAAAATATACTTCCACATAGGCCAGTGATCCGAGGTATAACATGAAATTAGCAAGATTTAGAGTAGATGGATGGGAAAGTTACGGTCTCGTTGATGGGGATCATATCAAAGCTATTCACGGAGATATATATAGCCAATACGAGATCACCGATGCTTCATATCCTTTGTCAAGGGTCAAGCTACTTCCACCTACTCAACCTACCGCTTTTTGGGCGGTGGGCCTAAATTACGCAGCCCACATAGCTCATCAAGAAGTAGCTCTCGACGGAGACAGGATACGAGAAGACTCATCATCTTTCAGACCCTGGCAAAAAGGGGTTAATTGCCTCATAGGACACGAAGATACCATAATTTTACCAGCTGAATCTGACTATGTGCATTACGAAGGTGAGCTCGTCATTGTGATAGGGAAACCGACCCGACGAGTGAGCCCCGAAGATGCTCCTAATTTTATTCTGGGGTACAGCTGCGCTAATGATGTTAGCAGCGAAGGTTCATGGGCAACCGATACCAGTATGTGGAGAAGAAAGAGTTGCGATACTTTTGGGCCCGTAGGNCCATGGATAGAAACTGATATTGAGCCTCACTCCCTCGACATCATTACACGCCTTAACGGGAAAGAACANGACCGAGGCAGCACATCCGGNATGATCTACGATTGCTACACAACCGTAAGNGGTATAAGCCAATACGTTACCCTCAATCCAGGAGATATTATACTTACNGGCGCACCTGGGGCAGTTGAACAGCTAAGCCCAGGCGACGTAGTGGAANTTGAAATCCCTGGNATAGGAACGTTACGCAACCCCGTTTCAGGAGAAACTNACTGAGAGATACCTGAACTATTGGACAAACATCAAACTTCGCTTTCACCGTCAAACCTATTTAACTAGATCATTCACCGTTTTGCACACTGGATATTATCTGAATTATAAAAAAATTCTAAAAACTCGCAATAATACGTTTTGACACCAATGATATCAATTTAATAAAAGTTGTATGATAAGTGCTCGATTAAGCTCCCATAATAAATAAAGCGACCTTAATGGAGTAGTAAAAATGTCAGTCCAGCGGGTGCGACGCACCAAATTAATGAGGCGGGTGGAGGATAGATTTCAGCGACCATTGGAAACATTGGTGCCTGAGATGGTTAACGAACATGGCTTGAGCCACGCTGCTGATGAACTAGGTGTTAGTCCGGCCACTCTCGGTTATTGGATGTTGAAAATGGGAATTCGTTATAGAAGAGTGGCTTTAACTGCAGATGAAACGATCGAGGTTAAGAGACCAGGATAAACCGTAGTTACATCATTACAGCTGAGAATAAATTCCAGATTTTAACCCCTCTATAAATTATAATTACGAGTCACAGTTGCGTTAATGCGTAACTGTTGGGAAGTACATTCACGTAATTACAATATTTGGGCTGGCCATGACCGTCAGTAATGACGAATGNAATTTGCCCAATACATAGAAACCCAAAAAGCTGAGAGGACATCTAGATGAGTCCAGATGCAATGNCCGCTGCGTTACAGACGATCTGTGATAGATTCCCTGATTCTTGGACTCTCTCTTACTGTGGAATAACACCGGCACAACAATCCATCCCTATNCTATTAAATCGTTACGCGTATACTCACAACACGGATGCGTCTAGAATTCTTGTAATATCCGGGTTAGACACCAAANCATTTGACTCTGATAAAGCAAAGAATTTGTTGGATTGTATTCTATCTGAAAAGCAATACCGTGACTCGAATTGGTNTATATCTGTTATACCCGATGCAAACCCGTCAAAAACATTTGACTTGTCCAGCCCGTATCCACCAGAATCGGGGTTTTTCTATGATAAAGAAACTCCCGAAGCCCGGTATTTATGGAGACACATCTGCTGGCAAGCACCTGATCTAGTCATCGAAATCCTTTACGGAGAGACCGATTCAGTAGAATGTAATATCGCTACTATCGAATCGATACCGGCTTTNGCAGATAACAATCAATTGTCAGACGGTNCCGGCTTGTTGTCTGCACTAGGGACGGGCCAACCAGATGGACTCGGGCCAATATGTGGCGTCCGTTTAACGGCACGACCTGAAAGCCTAGAGACTCAGTTCAACAATTTACTGTCTAAACTAGGTTCTCAAAAGTTAATATCTCCTGCGGCGGATACACAAGATACGCGTCGAAGCAGACTACCTCTAACCGTATCCGCTGTACTCGCCAAAACATACGGACACCAATTAGATCCTGTTAACTACACTCAGGGAGTGGGGATATCAGGAAGGATCCAGTTACACTTATTGGATCCTTCTTCAGAATCACCTGCCCAGGACATCACTGATCTCGTTGAACCCTATGTTTCAAAACAAAAAGATTTATTCCAAAACGAACCCGGAGGTGCTAACTTAGCTGGACTAACATGGGCATACGAACTCTTCCAGTTGACNGGAGATCCTAGATACAAAGATTTAATAATTGAAACAGCTAATAGATATCGTCCAGGATCATCAGGCACAGCTCCCTATCCATGTGATCCAGAATTTCGTACAGAAGATATGTTTATGTCCGGTACTATGCTGGGGAAAGCGTTTGAGGTTACGCAGGACCATGTTTACATCGACATACTGACCCGGTTCTTACTGGATGGTCATATACAAACGGAGAACGGATTATTCTGGCACTGTAGGTCCGCACCCTATTACTGGGGGCGAGGGAACGGATTTGCGGCCTTAGGATTAAGCGAAACATTAACGTACTTACCTGAAACTAATACTGCTAAATCAGAAATCATCNCCATGTACCAAAAGCTAATGCAAGCTCTAGCGCTAACCCAGAAAATGTCGGGTATGTTACCGCAAGTACTAGATTCCCCTGGTTCTTACGAGGAATTCACCGCTACTTGCATGTTCGGTATTGCAATGTCGAGAGGACTNTTGCACGGGTGGCTAAATCCCGAATGTCAATCCCAATTAAAACTTGCGTGGCAAGGAGTAAACGAGCGGATCGACGAGCACGGTAACATAGTAGATGGATGCATAAGCACCGGCGTACAAAACAATGTTCAAGAATACTTAGACAGACACGCTATTTTCGGACCGGATGACAGGAGCGGAGGAATGGCATTATGGTTTTCNCTTGAAATAGCAAAACTTAGNAAGTCAGGTATTTCTCTGATCGCATAATATAGTATATTTTAATCCGCAGCCGAAACATCCCTAATCCATTGCTGAAACTTTATGGAGAATATTAGACCATCCTGCGGGAAAGANACCTCATAATCTGACCCATCAAAAACCCTCCTACCACAGCCCCTGTTAGATCTGTTACCACATCACCTACTGAAGCATATCGCCCCGAAACACTCAGCTGATAAAGTTCTGTCAGAATTCCCCAGCCCAACCCGATCAATACTATGACTAGGATATCAGAATGTNTTATGGACGAATATTCTATAGTCTGAAGGGTAATATAAAGTAACGCCCCCAGTATTCCAAACAACCCCAAGTGAGCCCCNATAGCAATAAATTGTGAAAAATACATCGGAGATTCTCTATTACCTCCATGGAGAAATGAATTACTGTCAGGCTCTTGACCTAAAAGCACCCATATAAACATCATCCATGAAAACGTGGCAAGAATCAGTAGAAATTGGTTAAAGCGGAACATATCTAATCACAAGCAATCTCCACCACGCATTCAACAATCACTGCATTATTACCGGGGAGAGATACCAGGCCTTGAGCAGTCCGTGCATGTTTACCTTTTTCACCGAACAGCTCTACAAAAAGATCAGATGCTCCGTCTATGACTTGAGCTTGTTCAAAGAAATTCGGGGAACTATTGACATTCCCTACTACTTTCAAGATCCTAATCACTTTATCAAGATCTACTATTTCATCCTTGATTCGCGTAAGAATATTCAGACCACATCTAGTAGCAGCTACATAGCCTTGGGCGGTTGATAGATCTACACCAAGCTTTCCAGTTATCGCAGTCCCGTCGGATCCTCTTGATCCGACTCCTGATAGCCAGAGGGTAGTTCCTTGCCTCACAGCCGGCACATAATTGCCAGCAGGTGGGGAAGGCGGCGGTAAATAATACCCCAATTCTTTCAAACGTTCTTCAATAATCATATGGGCTCACAAGATCCTATTCTATATCTATGGATGAAAATAAATTTCGTATGTTCAGGTGTCGACCATCATATAGCTAACAAACCAGATTTATACTTTTGGCCAAACTTCATTGGCCATATCTTCCATACTACCTAGAACATCTTCAAGATTTTGGTTGTTACGCCCAAAATCCATGACCATATAACCGACACCGATCTCCTCATATCGCCTAATATCAGATGCTATT
The DNA here is from genome assembly GCA_002707185.1 of Chloroflexota bacterium. The sequence goes on from PAMF01000020.1 coordinate 28,444, forward strand.
TGGTCTGCAGAGCCAGTAAAAAAGTTACGATCAGTGTTCGAAGCACGACCGTTTGATAGATCATAATCATGAGTTCGGTATATCAAATCAACTTCACTGGGGTCTCTATTAAATTTTTCAGTCTCTAGATGTAATCTCTTCAGTTTCTCACTTAGTAAATCCGGAGTATCCATAGGGAATTGCGGATTAGATCCTATCGGGTACCATCCATCACACAACTCAGCAGCCCTCCGAACCGCCGCCATGCTTTCGCCACCTACCCACAGAGGAGGGTGTGGTTTTTGAATNGGTTTAGGCAAAAAGCTTATGTTNGAAAAACTGCAATAATNCCCCGTATAACTTGGATTGTCGCTGGTCCATAATTCTTTAAAAATTCGCAAATATTCATTGGTGACAGCTCCCCGTTCTTCAAACGGAGGCAATCCAAGTGCCTCAAATTCCTCTTTCATCCAACCAACCCCTATCCCAACCACGAGTCGCCCTTTGGACAAAACATCTAACGTAGCCAAAGTCTTAGCCGCCACTAATGGGTTCCGATGTGGGACTATCAATACACTAGTAACCAATCGGATATTGCTGGTTTGACCAGCCAAGAACGCCAACAGAGTTAATTGTTCTAAGGACGACCCTGAGGATAATCCAGGGAATTCACCGTNCTCTGTATACGGGTAAGTAGAATCGATGTCTTTGGGAACTAGGATATGATCTCCAGTTTGAATTGAATCGAATCCTAGCTCTTCACCGTGCCTGGCTATGGTGAGCAATGTATCCGGACTGGCAAGCGGACCCCTTCCTGGTATTGTAAAACCATATTTCATACCAACTCTCCTATCAACTTAGGATTAGTGAAATAAAAGCCCTCCGTTCACGTTGTAAGCCTGTCCTGTAATGAAATTAGAATCATCTGATGCNAAAAAAGCTACCATATTCGCNACATCTTCAGATTCAGCNATTCNGCCAAGNGGCGTATTTTGACCNGCCTGCTGGACTATTTGNGATCTAAACTCCTCGAGCGTTATGCCCTTAGNTTCTGCTTCTGNCAACTCCCAATAACTCATNCGGTCGGTATTTATAGGNCCTGGGCATACAGCATTTACCGTAATANGGTGGGGAGCCAAATCNAGAGCCGACGCTTGCGTCANGCCCAACACCGCAAACTTAGAACTGGAGTAAGCCGCACCCATAGCACTAGCTTGCTTGGAAGCNTTTGAGGCTATATTAATGATCCTGCCTCCGNCACCTTGCTTTATCATGTGCAAGGCNCCGAACTTAGTNCANAGGAANACAGCTGTAGTATTAATATTCAAAAAATGATGCCATACNCTTTCNTCNAGTTCAGTTACAGGAACTTTATCCTTACCTATTACNGCACGAGCGTTATTTATNAAAATGTCNANCNTCCCATAATGGGAGACTACTTGTTCTACCATGGACTNTATTTCTTCACTNTTGCTGAGATCCGCNTAAACATGAAAGGTGTTAGCACCTAAATNTTTAATTTCATCCGACACGCTCTCGATGCTCTTCCATTCTTGTCGTAATTCAGCCGGAGGCAAATCACTTGCAGGTCGTTGTACGTCAGTGATCGCCAGACTAGCTCCCTGGCTAGCCAATTTGAGGGCTGTAGCACGACCAACACCCCTCATGCCACCGGCACCCGTAACCAGGGCAACTTTCCCATTTAAATTACCCATATTTCATACTCCTTTACCGTGAGTGCTAATGCAAAATCACAATTGAAACCTGAAATTAACTAGGCGATACCACAAATTCCTCTGAAAACACACTTGCTTCGACAAAACAATATAAACTACGTTACTTAACTCATTTGTAGTATCACGACGGCATATATTAGACACACATGTCCGCACGCATAGCCATACGTTATTTTAAGTGCTGGCCGAAGAATTCTAGGGTACGAGGCCAAGAAGTCTCGGCTGCTTCCTTGTTATATCTTTGGCCCGTATGATCCATAAAAGCGTGTCCTGCATCCGGATATGAGAAGAATTCATGTGGCTTCCCAAGGCGTGTCAGCTCTCCATCAAGTTTGACTTGGTCATCCGGAGATGGGTTACCATCCTCTTGGCCAAAATGAAACATCATCGGGCAATCAATACCACTCGACAAGTCGAAAGGAGATTGGCTTCCGGCACCCCATATATCCATGATGCTTCCCCCATAATAGGGAACCGCAGCTTTAAATACTGAGCTTACAGCTGCCATTAACCAGGTCACCCGCCCGCCCATGCAGAACCCGGTAATACCCAACCTATTGCTATCAACAGCAGAATGTCCCTGCAGAAAGCCAACCGCAGCATTAATATCATCGATTATTTCTGGGTCACTTAAATGCTTCAAACGATCTAACCTCGGTCCTTCCCAAATTTCCGGAGTAAATCTGTGAAACATATCTGGAACCACAGCCACATACCCTGCTTCGGCCAGTCTATCGGCCATAACACGGTCAAATTCATCTACGCCGCCTACGTGAAACGCGATTACAACCGCAGGAAAGGGTCCTGATCCACTAGGAACACTCGTATACATTTCCATGTCTTCGCCATTTACTTGTAAATGTTCGGTAAAAGCTGGCATTCAAATCACTCTCTCTCAATTTTATAGGGCCCAATAAGGACGAATTCTAACAGAATTGCATTTCTCTAGCATTGAACAACAACGTCTGGCAGCCTACAACATTTAGTTCGTCGCTGCGTGATATCCTTACACGTAGTTTATATTATTGAATTGCAGGAAAGATCGCTATGTGCGGTAGATTTACTCTCAGCGCCCCACCAGA
>PAMF01000021.1 GCA_002707185.1 Chloroflexota bacterium
TCTGCCTTAACTGCAAGTGCGACCTTAACTCTATTAAAACTACAGATAACAGCAAGACAATCAGGACGTTAGCAATTACTACTACGGACCGTGGCTCAAGAAACAAAAGAAGGACTGGAGCTACAACTAGAGCCAATCCGAAGCTCACCGTACCCATGATAGTGGCCCCGAGAAAGACGGCAACACTACATATCAAGATCTCTATGCCAGTTAACAAATTAAGAATCTTTTAATCATGAACGAGAGTAGAAATTCCGAACCTATCAAAATCCTCCCCATTATGCGCCCAAATCGAGCACTTGCTAAATACCGAGAGTAGCTTGCAATTTCAAGAGCGTTTACTCCGGCTTCCAAAAATCTAAGATGTACCCATGGAATCAACCTGTTGGATGTGCCATTAAGAAAGACCCACGGTCCCCGATAAACGAAACACCCCCAGTCGGGACGCCTCGTTTAACACAGATTCAACATTAATGACTATAGGACCGTCACTACTCAACTCAATCTCCACGTCCTGATCAGGAGTTACACTGAAAGACCTCTCTCCATCAAGCGCAACGGTTGCATGTCTTCGTTCTAAATGAACTCGTTCTCCCAATTGAACTAAATTCCAATCCGATATTGAAATCTGTTTTACCATTCCGGGTGCAACAGTAGATACAACTAACGTGTGGTCGATTTTTGGATCACCTAGGTTTACCTGGTTAGTGTCTGGATATAACCCGTATCGTAGGCCTTCTTGATCGTGAATGGAAATGGGTTTTAAAGCTGCACCCACCGACGCCAAACCTATATTAGCCGGCTCAGCCCGTGTTAAAAAGACCTCATACAAGGTATCCATATCCCAAATGGCTCTTGATGCTACGAAACGCTCCTGCGAAAATGCTACATCTACCAATGCCATATCCTTGTAAACACCGTCCACATAAATCTTATACTTCTTACTCCTAGTAGCTACTATATCCGTCGGCAATTTACCCAGGGCAACGAGACCAGCCGCGAGACCCGCCAGAGTACCCTCTACCATAGTAGGAAACACATTATTGGTGCCCGTTGATATAGCTACTAAAGGAATATCTTCCGACTCAGTAGACACTGCCCTGTTAGTTCCGTCACCTCCCAGCGTGACTATACATGTCACTCCCAGTTCTCTCATTTTCTTTACGGATCTAATAGTATCGCTTTCTTCGTTATAGGCTGGAATATCAACAAGTTCCACATCAAGAAACACTTGTTTATCATCAGTACTTCTCCGACACAGATTTGAAGCATCCGGCATTCCAAATACTAATTGTACTCCTGTAGCCTGAAGCCCAATTAAAACTCGGCGAATTATATTAACTTTTTCCCAATCTGGTATAACCCTCCCCTGGGCCACCAACCGCCTTATATCTTTACTGGCAGCAGGATTCGCAATAATTCCAACCGACACTCCGTTTTGATCCTTCAAATCTAAAGATAGCATTATCCTCACTGTTATCTGTTGAGATATAATGGGAGCGATTGTAGGGAGCGCTTAATTTGGTGTCAAACTGTTGTAGTACCTTAGGATTAAAATAAACAAGGGGATTCGAATGGATTCTGAATTGTGTTTTGCCCCAGCGACAGAGCTTAGATCTAAAATAGATNNCAAGGAAATCTCCATAGTTGAGCTAACTCAACTATTNCTAGANAGGATACNACTACTAAATCCTAAACTGAACGCNTATTTGACCGTTTGTGAAGANCANGCNTTGGCTGCAGCNCAAGAGGCGCAANANGCTATCGAACANGGTNAACACAANGGACCACTTCATGGGATCCCNATCTCAATTAAAGACCTTGAAATGACACAAGGTATCACGACTACCATGGGTTCTCTAATCTACAAAGATAGCGTTCCCTCATTAGATTCTGTCGTAGTAGAACGGGTCAAGAAATCCGGAGCCATAATACTTGGCAAAACNAATACGCCAGAATTTGGTCAATCCGGTACCACAGAAAATCTATTAGGCGGTCCTTGCCGCAATCCCTGGGACATGANTCGGACGCCTGGAGGATCAAGTGGTGGNGCTGCATCTGCACTTGCAGCCGGNTTGTGCACCCTAGCAACTGGCAGTGATGGAGGAGGTTCCATTCGTATACCGGCCAGTTTCACTGGTTTATTTGGTATAAAGCCATCTCAGGGAAGGATAGCNCGNTATGGGGGTTACGGCCGGCCAGCAGCCAATCACTTTTCGCAGTCCGGCCCCCTAAGCCGCACGGTTTTGGATTCCGCTAACTTACTTCAAGCGTTATCCGGGGCCGACTCGAGAGACCCCACTTCAATTAGAGANACAACTCCTAACTTCACTCNCGACCTCAAACAGGGTATCCAAGGACTACGCATAGGTTGGAGCCCGGATCTAGGTTATGCGGGCGTCGACCCAGAAGTTGTAGCATTAACCGAGGCATCTGCCAAATCGTTCTCAACTCTGGGAGCCAATATAGAAGANGTTAATCTTTTATTGGAAGATCCCTTCGAAGCATTTTATGATGTTTTCAGCACCGCTACCTACACATCCTATGGTCACCTATTAGATGAACGAATAACTGAATTCACCGATTACGTCAGGAACACTTTACAACACGCCGCTGGATTATCAGCAGCAGATTTATCGACCTCACTCCTCCGAGTCGACCAAATCAGACGTCAAATGGAAATTTTCTTTGATGATTACGACCTCTTGCTGACCCCAACCATGGCTGTCACGGCCTTTCCAATCGAAGAAAGGCCAACTCTTATAGGTGGAAAGGAAGTAAACCCATTTTGGGGCTATCTACCGTTTACTTTTCCTATCAACATGACGGGCCAAACGGCTGCCAANGTGCCCTGCGGGTTNTCACAGNANGGCATGCCTGTTGGGTTACATATAATTGGGNCNAAGGGTTCGGAGGCATTAGTNCTGAGNGCATCATCGGCTTTTGAAATGATCAACCCTTGGATACACCACCGGCCTCCTGAACTATAGATTAGCTTGTTATGTAACTTGTATCATTAATCTAAAATGATCAACCTATAGCGTCATACAAAATTTCAACAAGATGCCTTGCCACTCTACCAGTCCCATCTTCTATCTGTTGTCGGCAAGAGACACCCATGACAGCTATTTCCCAATCTGCCTCTTTGGCATGAATGGCAGGAAACAAAGCTTCATTCCCGACCTTCATTGAAACATCGTAATGCTCTTTTTCATAGCCGAATGATCCAGCCATACCACAACACCCAGCTTCAATAAGTTCGACTTCGTACCCCGGGACGAGCTGTAGTGCCTTGATAGACGTCGACGTACCCATCGCGGATTTCTGATGACAATGTGCCTGGAATAAAACCTTTTTCTCTAGACTGGTCCAACTCAACTGTAATTTGCCTTCGTCGTGTAGACGTACCAAAAACTCATCTATCATAAAAGAATTGTTTGCCAGACTTCGAGATTTGTCCCCTTTGACCAGGTCGGGATATTCGTCTTTGAAAGTGAGTAAACAACTAGGTTCACAGCCAATGATAGGGATATCCTGATCGGCGTACTCGTACAACTTGCTTATGTTGGATGTCGCATTTGTTTTAGCCTCATCTAACAATCCTTTCGAGATCATAGGTCGGCCACAACATTCAGTATCAGACAATATCACCTTGAATCCAGCCGATTCCAACAATGACACTGCAGCAATGCCAATCTGTGGATAATTGAAATTCATATACGTGTCATTTAACAGAACAACTGTTCCGCTGTCGAGCGCCTTATTATCATCCACATGACGACGATTGAACCATTTTTCAAAAGTCTCGCGTACAAATTTTGGAGATTTTCTATTTTTATGTAACCCAAGTAGTTTTTGCGCCAATAAATTACCCAATGGATTGCCTGCCATCCAATTTGAGAACGGAGCTGTTCTCGAACCCCACTTATTGATCGTATTTATGTGTGCAAACACCTTATTCCTCAATGGAACACCATTCGCTTGCTGATATTGATCTAAAAACTCATATTTGAGTTTGGCCATATCTACACCAGATTCACACTCTGATTTACACCCCTTACACTCCAGGCATAAATCCATTGCTTCATATAGCCGACGACTGGTCATCGTTCCTTCAGGCAGAGTCCCCGACAAAGCTGCCCTTAACAAATTCGCTCTCCCCCGAGTCGAATGTTCTTCATCTCTGGTTGCAATGTAAGAAGGGCACATACTTCCATCTAATTTTCTGCAAGCCCCCATTCCATTGCACATTTCAACCGCACCGGCAAAGTCTGTATCGATCGAAAAATCTAGCTTACTTGGCAATTCTCTGGCTTTGTAATTGGCACCATAACGAAGATTTTGGTCCATAGGCGGACAATCTATGATCTTACCCGGATTCATGATTCCTTCTGGATCAAAGGTAGCTTTGATCTGTTGAAATAGGTTATATATTTCAGGGCCAAACATCTTTTCATTCCAGACACCCCGTACAATCCCATCCCCGTGTTCACCACTAAGTGAACCACCAAACTCTTTAACCAAATCACTTATTTCATCTGCGATAGACAGCATTTTGTCTATGCCTTCCTGGCTCTTTAAACTGACCACTGGCCGTATATGTAAGCAGCCGACACTCGCATGTCCATAATAAGCCGCTTCAGTCGAGTGATTACGTACTATTTCATCAAAGCGCCTCACGAAGTCTCCCATGTTCTCGGGATCAACTGCAGTATCTTCTACAAATGGCAAAGGTTTGGCATCACCATGCATACTCATCAACAAACCCAGTCCATTCTTACGAACCGCCCAAACACTCCCTTGAGCAGATTTATCCAGGAGATTAATACATGCATATCCATGGCCCTTCCTGGACATATCAGATTTGAGATTATCCATCTTACTTTGAAGCTCTTGCTCTGTTTCTCCATAAAACTCCACAACGAGCATTGCCCCAGGATTCCCTTCAATGAAAGACAAATTAGACCCTAAACCAGTAGAGGCCCGAGATCTCTCTAAAACATTTTGGTCCATGATCTCTATAGATGATGGAGAATGTTCTAAAATATCTTTAACAGCTTCACTAGCCCCGAAAATATCTCGGAAATGTACTACAGATAACGACGTCATAGTTGGGCAAGGAACTAGGTTGATCTTGACCTCTGTTACGGTGCAAAGAGTTCCCTCTGATCCCACTACCATTTTTGTCAGATTAAAGGAAGAATCAGTCAAAAATTCGTCCAGATTGTACCCACTTACCCGTCTCATTATGTTCGGATAGGTATCACTTATATGAGACGAATTATCTTGAGCCAATCTGCGAACACCCCTGTATATATCTGACTCTAATCCCTCTCCACTGAGTTTCGCCTCGAGTTCCCTTGCTTCTAACGAATGGAAATGCGCCGGCCTTCCATCAGACAGAACAACATCTAATTCTTTTATGTGATCTAAGGTTTTCCCATAAATTACCGAATGGGCTCCACAAGTGTTGTTTCCAACCCCCCCACCGACGCAGGCTCGGCTCGACGTAGTGGGATCAGGGGCATACATAAGCCCGTAACGTTTCAACTGTCGGTTCAAGTCATCCAAAACTATCCCTGGTTGCACCCGTGCCCACTGCTCATCCACATTCACTTCTATTATCTGATTAAGATACTTACTAAAATCGGTGACTATTGCGTGATTGACAGTCTGGCCTGCTAGGCTCGTTCCTCCTGCCCGTGGAAGGATTGGAACCTTATTAGTTTTCGCAACTTCAATAATAGCTAAAACATCTTCTACATTTCTCGGTATCACTACCCCTATAGGTTCCATTTGATAAATGCTGGCATCAGTGCTGTAAAGAACCCTAGAAAAGGGATCAAATTTGACCTCACCACTAACTTTACGCCGCAATTCGTTGGCCAGTTCTTGGCGTTGACTACCGAGTATTCTTTCTGTAGTTGCCATTTCTCCCCCAATCAACATAGATCACTCTTCAGGATATTACAAAATATTATCCCATTAAGCAGATACTATAAATCATATTTATGTTAGGTATCGAAGACTAAATAGTAAAATTTCATCAGGGATTTATATTAAAAAATAATATAAACATTTAGGGAAATAATCAGCATACATTTCGAATCCCTAAATATCTTCCAGATTTCCTGACTAACACTGTCGCATGATCACCATGCTTTTTTCAGGACCTCCATCACCTGTTCAAAGGAGGTTATCGGAACCGGATTGTTACGCCCTGCACCATCTTCCATGGTTAATTCAGCTATCTCACGGAGATCGTCCATGGGTATTTCCAATTCTCTAAGACGATGGGGCATGTTCAATCCTAAGATAAAATCATCTACTACCCGATACGCGGCCTCCGCTACAGCAACGTCATCCATACCATCCGTCTGGATCCCCGCAGCACGGGCTAAGACTGCCTGCTGATTAGCCGAAGCAGACCGATTATATTCCATCACGTAGGGTTGAGTAACACATGACGTATATCCGTGTCCTATGTCGTATTTCACTCCGATCACATGTCCAATCGCGTGACTTAACCCTGATCCAACAGTAGTCGCTCCCATCATCGACAACCAAGCAGCAACCAGGCAATTCAGCCGAGCGTCCAAATTATTATCATCCTCTCGGGAGACCGGCAGATATTTAAACAACAATTCAGCTGCTTTGGATGCGGTGGCTTCGATAGCAGGTTGATTACCATTGCAATATAAACGCTCAATACAATGATCCAGAGCTTTAACTCCTGAAGACAACCATAACCAATCAGGGGTTCCAATAGTCATTATCGGATCCAAAACTATCAAATCAGCATACAGGCTATGGTGCCGTACTCTAATTTTCTTTGCCGCCTTGTCATCTAAAATATTCCCCCCGCCTTGATTGAATTCACCCGCTGATAGCGTGGTAGGAATAGAAATTTGAAGAGGTAGTTGCTTCCCTTCTAATTCCGGCTGTATCAAACCAGAATTCTGTAATCCTAGCTCCCTTAAATTATCCTCTGTGACTATATTTTCAGCCATCATAACGGCAATCATTCTAGATGCATCGGATATGGTACTCCCACCTATTCCTACCAATGCGTCAGCTTTCAAATCTAAAGCCATCTTAGTCGCCGCCACAGCTGTATGTAGAGGAGCTCTTTGACTCAGACCGGAATAAACCCCAACTAATTTATCGCCTACAGCTTGCTGAACCAACTGCACCGACTCGGTTTTATCCGCCACAGTACGCCCTGAAAGAATCATCACTCGGTCACACCCTAAATGATCCAATTCCATTTTTAGAGTAGATATCTTGTCGTAACCAAAAATGACCCGAGAAGGCACAGGTGGCCGGTATTCACCAGATAATGTTAATGTCATAGTTCAACTCTACCTAGATTTACATGCCTATTGCCGGGAGTGTATCAGCGCCACTAAGGGCAGTCAAACTCATTAGATTGCAAGTTCTACATTCTGGAAATGACTTCTGATAAAGGCCTAGAAGCATGACAATCTAAACAATTGACACGAAGATTACACCATGCTAGGTTTCGGCGGATATAAGTAACCAGTATCCCAAACCATAAACTAGGAGCACTTAATGCGAACTATAGATATGCACGCTCATCTCGCCCCTCAATGTTTTTGGAAAGCCACCGAAAATGGTGGAAATTGGCACGGTATAACGCGTGAACAGGATGCTAGGGGAAGAGAGTTTGCCATTATCGGAACCGAACGTGCTCTCATGATCCCAAAAACTAGTTGGACTCCTGAACAACGTATGATGGACATGGACTCTTTAGGAGTTGATGTCCATGTGGTCTCCCCTTACTCTACTTTCTACAATTATCGCTTGGACACTAAAACTGCAAAGGCGACCTCTGAAGACTGTAACGACGAAATTTACCAGATGACGCAAACCTGGCCTGAAAGATTTGCAGGGTTAGCTACACTACCCATGCAAGACGTAAAAGCTGCCGTATCAGAACTTGAACGTGTCATGACCCAGATGAACTTCAAAGGTGCCATGATAGATGACAAGATAAATGGAGTGACCCTTGACCACCCCGACTATATGCCATTTTGGAAGGCTGCCGAAGAGATGGGAGCCTTAATCCTTTTTCATCAAGCAGGAGATACAGTAGTAGATTCCCGAATAGATCGTTACCATCTTCCTAACACTATAGGAAATCTGGCTGATCGGACTATCACTTTCGCTTCACTAGTTTTCGGCGGTGTTATAGACGCATGTCCTGATCTCAAAATATGCTTATCTCATGGAGGCGGTTATACCTGTTACGGCATAGGAAGGTTAGACAGGGGATGGACGGTGAGGCCAGAAGCTCGGGTCAATATAAGCAAACCTCCCAGTGAATATCTCAATAGTTTTTATTATGATTGTATTGTCTACACAGAACCGGCATTAAGGTATTTGATAGATGCTGTTGGGATAGAACGAGTATTATTTGGAACCGACTGGCCTTTCGATATGGAATTCGACTGGCCAGTTTCATGGATTTTAAGTTTAGCGAGCCTAAGTACAAGCGAGAAAGAAGCTATTCTATGGAAAAACATGGAAAAGGCTCTTGACCTTTAGTCCCAAAATTTAATAACAATAATGGAGATTCAATTGCGTACCATTGATATACACTCTCATTTCATACCGGAGAGCATGTGGAAGACTGTAGATACCGGTGCTGACTGGTTCGATATAAAATACCAAGAAGAAAATGGTGTTGGTTTCACGTTAAGCCACTTGGGGAAAGATCAAGTACCTCTACCAAAATTGCGATTCACAGCCGAACAACGGATCGATGACATGAATCAGCAAGGGGTTGATATGCAAGTAGTCTCAGTGGCGGCTCCTTTGTATAACTACCACTTGCCGGCCGATGAGGGCATAGAACTCGCTCGAGAAGTTAACGACGAAATTGCCGAGATGGTTAGGCTATACCCCGACAGGTTTGCAGGTCTAGCAACCCTTCCTGTTCAGGATGTAGATCTGGCGATCACCGAGTTGAACCGAGCTGTAAACCATATCGGTCTTAAGGGCGCTGAATTAGATTGCATAGTTAACGGTAGTAATTGGGATGAGCAGAAATTCTTCCCATTTTTTGAGGCTGCCGAGCAGATGGGCGCTGTCCTATTTTATCATCCTCAGCCCAATAATAACATCGCCGTCCAGAGAAATGGATCCTACAGTATTCCCAATTCGTTTGGAGTGTTATTGGAAGATTCATTGGTAGCAGCCACTTTGATATTCGGAGGAATATTGGAACGCTATCCAGATCTCAAAATCTGTATCGCACATGGGGGTGGTCCTGCTTGCTTTGGTGTTGGGCGTTGGGATAGGGGATGGACGGTGAGACCAGAAGCTCGACTAAACATCCCGAACCCGCCCAGTACATATTTAAAGAAAATGTATTACGACTGCATCACAATGAGTGAGAGTGCTTTACGTTTCTTAATAGATACTGTAGGCATTGACCGAATAGTTTTGGGTAGTGATTGGCCATATGTATCGTGGGATCCATCGCCTGTATCTTGGATCAATAATTTAAATAGCTTATCTGAACATGAGAAAGAGAAAATCCTGTGCAAAAATCTTGAATCGTTGTTAAACCTTTAATGGACTGATTACCCACTTTCCGATGTACTAGCTCATACACTAACATGAAAAGGAGACCAATTTTGAGCCATTATGTATTTGTACACGGTCCGGGTGCTGGGGGTTGCTCTGATTCCTTCATTCATCAACTCAAACATTTTGACGGTAGCGTAGCTCCGAACCTTCCGGGGCATCCAGATGGATCCCTATGTAAAAANGTCGAAGGCTATGCAGAATGGTTGCGAGGGTGGCTTTGGGCTCAAAATAAAAAGGAATCCCTGATCCTGGTTGGTTTTACGTTGGGGGCGTGTATAGCACTTGAATACGCATTAACTTATCCCGAAGAAGTCCAAGCTATCATATTAATGACCGTATCTATGGCACCCAAAATCCGTCCTACTGACAGCTTAGAATTTAGAGTTAGAGCCTCGCAAGATCCCGTAGCCTATCAGGAATGGCTCGACGCCATGCGTAAGTCAATGATGTTTATAGACCCTGACTTAAGAGAGCAACTAATCAAACGACATCAGGAAATTGGGCCCATCTCACAACACCACGATTTAGTAACAATAGATGAGTTCGACGTAAGAGATCGTATTGCCGATCTAAAATCACCTCTAATGCTTATACGAGGAATAGANGACCCNGGGAGACCTCCCGAATACGAACTAGATATTCACAACGCTGTAAAAGGGTCGGAATATATAAAATTACCTAACGCCGGCCATTTTCCTATGGTGGAACAACCGGANAAGGTAAACAGTTTAATTGAGAACTTTCTCCAGTCAGAAAAATTNAGGAATTAGAATACTAGGCAATTCATTACTGTTCTCTGGTTAAGAAACTGACATTTACCAGGTGATAAACCTGTAGGATCATACCTCAACTGCATAACACAGGACTATCGTACTATTTANTCAAACCGATGCGTTNCATTATCCGTAAGCNGTTCGATGTTTCTGGAGATTANAANAATAGGTCGNAAATTGCTTTTTTTCTACTATTAACATTNNCTCGAAATTTGTTATAATGCGACGCTACTCATCGGGATTAGGTGACATAACGACCGACCTAAATGTTGTTCTTAATNAATCTNGTGATATAAATGAAAGTCNCAGCCCATAATAAACTGAAGATTCAACCTATGGGCCCATTAAATGGGCTCAACCGGTTCCGTACGTTATTCATTTTTCTCATGAGCCTAACTACCGGAGCATTTCTACTTACAGCGTTTCTCTGGTATCAAAACGTTGAGATAAATTCCTTGAAAGTGATGCCCGGAATAATCATCTTAATAATATTGGNATCACTTGCTGCAGGAATATTTTCGTCCCGCAAATATATCAGTAATGTTTTTGAGACTCTAATACAAAGGAAACACCAATATAGCTTAGAAAAACTAAGGGAATTTAGCACGACCGTTGAATCCTTAACGGACTTGAACCAAATAGCTCCCTCTTTGATCAAAATGGTTCATATNACATTGAAATGCNCAACTATNATCCTATTAGCTCCNGAGCGGCATGGTAGATCAACTTGGTCATCCTGGGAGCTCCAAGATAACTTTACNACNACACACTCTGCTGATTGGCCAGCGGANTGGCTCCAGGANNTCACCTTACCTTANGAAAGTTACACATCTGAATCACTTATCTCAGAAAACATAACTGGTTTGGCCAGGTGGTTCGATGGTCCACCGGACAGTCGCGAGATCATCAAGCAAGACATATCCCATTTAATTCCATTGAGATCTGGCTCTGAATTAGTGGGCTTATTGATGTTAGGACCTAAGACCGATCANGGATTAATTACTGACCAAAATCTAAAATCGGTCATTCAAGCCTGCTGGGCGAGTGCTACCGTAATACACAAGATATTATTAAATGAAGAAATCCGGCTACAAAGTGAGCAACTGAGAGAGAACAGAACCCTTCTTTTACACTCTGGGCAATTAGCTTCTGTTGGCACCCTAGCAGCAGTAGCTGTTCATGAAGTTAACAACCCAAATTTTGTAATATCTGGCATGTCCGAAATGATTTTGGCTAANCCTGAAAAGCATTTAAGGACTCCCGAAGCCTTACAATACGTTGGGACTATATCTGAGATGTCTGAAAGGATATCTCAGATTGTTCAGAGCCTACTTATNTATTCGTATAACGAACAAGACGCTCGCATTGTTGATTTGAACGAACTAGGGGATAGTGCGTTAAACNTGGCAAGGCATAAATTAAATACCCAGAACATCGAAGTTGAACGGGTATATGATCGAGATTTACCAACCATTAAAGTAGTGCCTAATCATATGCAGCAAGTGCTGCTAAACTTAATAATCAACGCAGCCGACGCTATGGATATGGAAAAGCTAATCACTTTAACTACGGGGATATCAGATAACAGGGTTTGGCTTTCTTGCTCAGACACAGGTAAAGGCATATCAGAGGAACATTTAGTCCATATCTTTGATCCGTTTTTCACTACCAAACCGCCCGGCGAAGGAACCGGTCTAGGACTACATTTAGCACGCACTACGCTTGATGAATGTGGCGGCAACATATCAGTTGTTAGCAAAGAAGGCATCGGAAGCACCTTCACCATCGATTTTCCAATTTCGGAAGATCATATCGCGCCGGTGAGCACTCATGAAAGACATCCAGCTGATCTACAAGCATCACATATCTAAAGATGAGGAATCTTATCTAGCCAATTAAATGCCAAAGCCCTTGATATGGCTAATAGTAGATGTTAGTCTGTCTCAGTCCCATTCCCTCGTCAGATATTAGCCGTTCTTAAAGGTTAGATGATGACTACTCTTTTGTTAGTGGATGATGAGCCTGCGATTCTTGATTTCATGACCGCTCTATTTACAGATGCTGGGTTCAGAATAGTTTCGGCCGCAGACGGTGTGATTGGTTTAAAAGAGTTTTATATCCACCAACCTGATCTAGCGATTATTGATTTAATGATGCCTAACATGAATGGCTTTGAATTATGTAAAAGGATTCGAGAAGTCTCGCATGTCCCTTTAATAATACTGACAGGGTTAGAAAAGACAAAAGAGAAGGTTCAAGCGTTTACCTCAGGTGCCGATGATTATGTCACCAAACCGGTTAATGGCAGAGAATTAATCGCTAGAGTAGAAGCGTGTTTAAGACGTTCAAATTGGCCATCATCTGAGACCACTTCCTCTTTATATTCCGATTCGGTACTCACAGTAGATCATGGACGCAGAGAAGTTTATATCAAGGGAGAGTCAATAGAACTTACTCCCATCGAATATTCCCTTTTATGGCTATTGGTGTCTAAGCAGGGCGAAGCATTATCGTTAGAATATTTATTGACTAACGTATGGGGAAAAGAATACGATACTTTCGATTTGGTAAAATGGCACATCAGCAATCTTCGAAAGAAAATCAGCGTCAAGTCCACCAGTCAAACCACCTCCAAATCCATATCACCGATCGCCACAGTTCGAGGATATGGATACCGTTATGAGAAGCCAAGTGATTAGTACTCGTCAGAAAGCCTCCCAAGTTTGAAAAGCCATGGTTTATCCGTTTTATTCTACCGTCGGACGAGTGATTTCAACGTAACCAGAGCCTGTAACGTCTCGATTATTAGATAACCCTTTTACTGACGTAGCTCCTTCCCAATACCGAATTATGGCATTAAACTCTTGGTTTTTAAAATAAGGTGTTACTGTAATATCAATGTCCTGATCAGGGATTTTTATTCTCCACTTTGAGGGGTATTTTGTACCCGAACTTTTGCTTTTCCAGTAATCCAAGTTAGTTATGACGAAATCCTCATTATTCAAAGACTGATATGAACCGTTTTCCTCCGTCAGTGTTCCGCTACTATTAGCATCTATATCTCCGTTGTCTTTAATCAATTGATATAGCATCAAATCTCGCCCATCTGATAATTGCAACCCAAACCAATCCCAGCCCGCCTGCCCCTCGGACAAAGCTGAGGTGCTCCACTCACGGTCCATCCAACTTAGGCCTGCCACTTGAAAATTCTGTTGACCTAAAGTAAGAGATCCGTTGGTCACCATTCGAGTGCAAGAATAATAATATGAGGCACCACCAACTTCGCGACTTTTCCGGCTGAATCCTAACTCTCCATTCAGAGTTATCGTCTTGGAGCTTTCTAACACGAGATCTATCTTCAGATCTCCTTCATGAGCTAATATTCGGACAACGGGTTGATCCGACCCCAAACCATCAATAATCCAATCTTCGATCCATACATGGAACCTGCCGTCGTCCGTAACTAAAGACCCTGCAAGATCTAGGGCTTCACGACTAAATCGTTCAAACGCATGAAATTTTTGATTTTGCACATCACTCAATGCTAAATGACCCATATATATCTGTGACGTACTCCAGTTAGATTCTCTCTCAACCTCGTCGTTGCCTAACCCAATTCTAAAAAGTGTCAATTGATATCCAAAATGCCGGTTATCTTTCGTACTTAAATTACCCGTGAAATACCACCACTCTATTCCATAATCCGGGTGCGGTCCATGATCCACTGGAAAGGTAAATTGTCTAGGATTTATAACCTGCTGAAACCTCGGGGATTGAGGGAAGTTCAATGCCTTCTGTATGTCCATACTGAAAGCACTATTAACTTGATTGCCTGAATCAGTCACAATATTTGAAATAGTTAAGAAAGTAATAACCAATAGGAGAAAACCGCCTATAAGAAAAATCCGCTTAACCATTATTATATTATTTCGGAGACCATTTATGACTCGCTTAGCTGAGAACTCAATGACGAACGGCTAATTTTAATCGCTGGATAAACCCCAGCTAATATCGATCCCACTAAAGATATCAGGATTGCCTCGAATAACACCTTATAAGATACATATAGTTCCATTGACCAGCCGAATGACCGTTCGTTGACCACATGGACCAGACCATAGGCTAGAATAATGCCAATTGGCAACGAAAATAGACCTGCCAACAAGCCAATTAAACTGGTTTGCAGCATTACCACTTTACGTATTTGCAACGGAATAAAACCGATAGCACCTGCAATCCCATAATCTCGAGCGCGTTCAAGCTGAAGCGCCATCAATGCACCCATCACACCTATCAAGGCAACTAAAACAGCTATATATCGCATAACAGAGGTTATGGTAAAACTTCTATCAAACACTTCAAGGGCAGACTTTCTAAGAACATCATTTGATCGTATTTGTAAGGTTTGAATATTTTGGGTTGATTCATATATTTCTTCAATTAACGAATCTAACCCTTGACTAGGGGAAACATGAAGTCTTACCGAAGAAACTTTCCTATCTTGCCAATATTTTGCATACATCTGCTTACTAACGGTGATAATCCCCGAACTTGAACTATAGTCATATTGGATACCTGCCACACGAAATTCTTTATAACCATAGTCCGTTAACATTTCAAAGGAATCTCCAATTGTCAGCTGCTTATGGTAAGCAAATGGTTCAGAAATCAAGACTATATCGCTATTATTGAATTCTTCCCAGAGTTGGTGCGGATTGCCCTTTTTAAATCTAGCTGGTCGGTTAAACGACTCGAAATCGGTATCTGCCACCACCAGGTGAGATGGTCCTAGAACAGTATCCACCATGACGTGCCTAACAGCCGTGATCTTAGTAACATCACCTATATTTTTTAATCTAACCAACACCTCAGGGGAAATAATCGCATCAAACCTAGTTAGGGACATTGACGCTGGAGATACATAAATACCTCTGCCTAAAGATGTTTCCAGCCAATGGTCAACAGTTAAGCGAAAACTTTGAACCATTACTCCAATCCCCACAGTTAAAGAGACTGCCATCGATAGAGCCGCTATAGCTAAGGAAACACGACTAACGGATCCAGCCAAAAGTTTAATGGCAAAAAGACTTGTGATGGAGAATCTTATTGATGACATTCTCCTTGTCAGGCTGAGTCCGGCGTTGGTACTCACAAGTACTATTAATGCTAAGCCTGTAACCAATCCAAACAAACCCACAAACCCGAGTATTATATTTTTGCTCGGGAATAGCAATACTCCACAGCCAACGCCAGATATTGCCAATCCTAATAGAGTCAATTTAGGCAACAACCGAGAAAAACCAATTTCAAATGATAACCTGCTTATAGCACTACCCGGTGATACAACTGTTGCTTCATACGCAGGAACAATTGAAGCTACTACAGTAATCCCAACACCTAGTATCGCCGCCTTAAAAAATCCGAAGTAAGATATAATCAGCTCTTCTACGACCAGCTGAAAGAAGTGATCGTTAATATTTTGAGTTACTATATCGATAACCTGATGAGCCAACACTATTCCTAGGCCAATTCCTATCGCAGTACTCACCAGACCTAAAATAAAAGCCTCGACAACTATCCCCATGAAAATCTCGCTACGTGTTACACCGATGGCCCTCAGAATCCCAATTAAATTCCTCCGTCTAACAACTGAGAACGTTACGGTGTTATAAATTAGAAAACTACCGACTAACAACGTCAAAAGACTCAATGCAGTGAGATTAAGTTCAAAGGCATTCGTTAACTGTGTGACTGAATCAGATCTTGAAGAACTTGGCAGGAGATTCACATTATCAGGAAGGGAATTACTGATGATATCTACTATCTGTGTTCCTGATTTGCCTTTAGGAATTATCAAATCAATTCGACTAATCAACCCATTAGAACTCAACAATTCTTGAGCAGTTGAGATATCCGATATAATTAAATCAGCGGTGGCGACCTTACTAACCGAATTGTCAGGAGTTATCCAGCCCACTACTTTTACGCTTTTGTTTTCTCCTCCTATATTTAATGTTAATTTATCATCCAAGTTTAAGTTAGACTTGTAAGCAGATTGTCGGGCCATAAGTACCGTATTAGCTTCGTACATCAATCGCCCTATTACATTCAGATCTTTTGAATCTAAATAGGATCTAAATGGCTGCTCGGCCAGAGGATCTACCCCTACCAGTGTCCATCTACGAGACACAATTGGATTGTCAGTCGATGACTCTTGGACCGATTCTATAGGCCCTGATTCAATGATTGGAGATATCCCCAGGTCTGAGAAATCAAATCTCAATTTCCTATAGATTTCTTCAGACAGGCCACCGGAATCACTGGATATATAATGAGTTGCCTTTCCGGCAATGGCATCGGTGGATAGAGCAAAAGCAGCTTTCGCACTGTAGTTAGATAAATCTATCGCTACCACTACAGCTACTCCCAAACATATACCGATCATGGACAGGCAAGTATGCAGCGGATGGCCTAACAGGTACCTAAAGCTTACTAGAAGTAGGGTAAGTTTCAATACAGTTCTCTACGTCCCCTCAACATTTACACCCATATTGACGAACGTTTCTGTAATATTGCCGTCTTCAAGATGAAAAACTCTATCTGCCAACGGCTCCATGTCACTACGATGAGTAACCACAATCAATGTTTTGCCTTCATCTTTTACCAGATTTTTGAAAATGCCCATAATCTGGTGAGCATTATCAGAATCTAGGTTTCCCGTAGGCTCATCCGCTAGAACCAACGTAGGATCATGAACAAGAGCTCGCGTAATAGCGACTCTCTGTTGCTCCCCACCAGATAGTTGTTCAGGAAAACTGTTAGACCTATCTGCTAATCCAACTCTGTCTAAGGTTTCAATAACCCTCAACTTGGCTTCCTTTCGAGACACCCCTGTTAGATCTAATGGCAACATCAAGTTTTCTGATACAGAGAGTGTGGGAATCAAATTAAAGGACTGAAATACCATTCCTACCTGGTGTCTACGAAATAATGTCCGCCGCTTTTCAGACAGCGCGGTGAGTTCGATCCCGTCTACTATAATTTTCCCTGATGTTGGGGGCTCAATTCCACTAATTAGATTGAGTAGGGTAGATTTTCCGGATCCACTTGGCCCAGTTAATATCGAAAATTGCCCGCTCAAGATGTCCAAATTAATATCTGAAAAAATCTCTCGCTGTAATACGCCTTCATAGAATTGTTTAGTTAACTGCTCTAATCTTAATACTGGAACATCCATTTACTTAAATCCACCCTAGAGAATGTGTCTTTAACCCACCTTCGTCCCATTTAGGCTACAAGATACGCTAAAGCATCGGATTTATTTAGAAGAGATCAGGTTTCTCCTACCGAAAATACCCATGATGTTTGTTAGCAAGTTAGGGAAAGAATGATGCAGAGCCTGATAAAGTACAGGAACGGAGACCAAAGTTAAGAACGTGGAGCTTACCAAACCTCCTATCACCACAGTGGCTAATTCGGCACCAATGATCCCTCCGTCATCAGCAGAAGAAAAGGCCAGCGGCATCAAAGCTAATGTCGTAGTAAAAGCAGTCATTAATATTGGCCTAACTCTGGTTCTACCTCCCTCTATCAGAGCGGAATATACATCCATCCCTCTATCTCTTAGTTGTTTGACAAAAGTGATCAATACAATAGCATTGGTGACGACCACGCCAATTAACAAGAGAAATCCCATAAGAGCAGATAGGCTCAGAGTACGATCAGAGATCGTCAGAGCAACAAGTGCTCCAACAATAGCAAGAGGAAGACTTAAAACTATGATGAATGGATCACGAATCGAGCCAAGGGTGGCTACCATCACCAAATAAACTAGAACTACTCCGATTACCATGGCTATGAATATGTCTTGAAACCCCTCATTTATCTGTTCAAATATTCCACCAGTTTTTATAGTTACGCTAGGAGGTAAGTCAAGTTCGGCAATTATATTTTCGACCTCTTGTCCAACCGCCCTTGTATCCTCACCTATTATGTCACCAGTGATATTAGCAGACCGTTTCAAGTCATATCTGCTGATACTCACAGGACCTTGCTCTATAGCAATATCAGTTATAGAACCTAACTTAATTACCTCTATTGATCCTTCAATATCCATATTCTTTAATTGATCGATATCATCAGAATAATCAAGGTTACCCATCACTACCACGTTTAAGCTTTCCCCATCTAAATCCATGGTAGTTACAGTCTGTCCAACCAACATTTGTTGGATTTGTTGCCCGACCGATGTTGTAGACAGTCCAAATTCAGCTGCGAGAACAGGATTCACTCGGATCGTAATTTCATCCCTTGCTTGACTGATGTCACTGCCCACATTAACTAAGCCTGGCAAAGCTGATAATTTTCGTTCCAATTCGCCCGATACATCACTGATGTATGAGAACTTGTTCCCGGTTACGGTTATTGCGAGAGCATCAGATGGTGGACCGCCTGATATCTCATTTAAAAATAACTCAGCCCCGCTTTTGTCTAGCTCTAGCAAATCGAGGTCAGATCTAAGCTGTGTAGCAATATTACTCGGAACATCATCGGCGAGTTTCAGAAAAAATCCCGCCGTAGTAAAATCTCCTGCCGCGGCCCCGGGTCCAAAATCGTCAGACGCACTACCTANGGTCACTTGATAAACTTCAATTAATCGCGATTCTTCAAACGTTTGGAGAACCCCTTCAATTCGCATCACCTGATCAAAAGTATCTTTGACCCCAGAACCTAATGGCATCTCAAGGTTCATAGTTATAAATTTTGGGGTGCCTCCAGGGAAAAATGTTATAGGAATANCGAACAATAAGGATAGACTTACGATCACTATAAACATCGCTCCAGCTAGAGTCTGCCAAGCATGCTGAAGAGACCACCGCAAGATAGGTGTATATATTCGCTGAATAAGGGTGTCGCCGCCCAGGCTTCTATCATCTGGAAAATCACCTTCCCTAAGCATTATTACTGCTAATACNGGTACAACAGTTAGGGCCACAAGAGTAGATGCTAATAAAGCGTAACTTACGGCCAAAGCGAACGGAGTAAAAAACTCGCCTACCAAACCCTGTATAAAAGCTAACGGTACGAATACCACTACGGTAGTCAGAGTTGAAGATACTATAGCTGCCCCTACTTCTCTAGTTCCGTTAATCGCAGCTTCAATGCGACTTTCTCCTAANTGCAAGTGACGGTACGTATTTTCCAAAACTACTATACTATCGTCCACCACTCTCCCGACTGCTATAGCTAACCCAGCTAAACTCATGAAATTCAAGGACAAGCCTGACAACCCCATAATCACAACACCAGTCAACACACTGAGAGGAATAGAAATGCCTATGATTGCAGTAGGCCTCAGCGTAATTCTCATACCCTGAAACAAATTGGGTTTGGTGTTGATAAGGAAAACAAAAACCGCCACCATAGCGAATAAAAATCCCAACAAACCTTCCCTAAGGAGATTCGATAACTGCCGTTCTACTTCCGGACCGTCATTTTGCAAAACAAATACTTCGACATCCGATGGAAGATCACTATTATTCTCCAACACTTGTAAAACCCTGTTGGTTACACTGACCGTATTCGCATCGGGTTCCTTAATAACCGATATAGTTAAACTCGGACCACCATTAGTNCGAGATATACTTCCCGAGTCGGCTGTACCCAATGAGACTGCAGCCACATCACCCAATCGTATAACACGTCGCCGCTTACCGGATTGAATGGAAGAAGTGCTGCTATCCAGCGGCTCGAAGCCAACCGGAAGATTAACAAGATCGTCCATAGATCCCAATTCATAAGTGCTTCTAATAGGAAAGGTTTTTCCCAGATGGTCTATTTCTCCGACCGAGAAACTATTGTTATTCGCGGTAACAGATGAAATTAATCCCTGTAATGATAAACCAGAATCTTTTAGTTTTTGATTATCCACCTCGACATTTACCTGTTCATCAACCTCTCCAAGCACATCAACACTAAAAATCCCNGGGATTTTTGTAATTTGAGGTGTAATAGATTCTGCTACTATGCGTTGGAGTGATGGGATATCTCGATCACCTCTTACGCTCAGTTGTAAAACCGGAAAAGTATTGTTGTTTAGCCTTGCTACTTGCGGCTCTTTGACATCGGGTGGAAGCGACAGGCCACCTATACTACTCTGTATGGCCCGTTCAGCATCCTTCATATCTTCACCAAACTCAAATGTTACTTGTACAGAAGANAGGTTATTAGAAGACGTAGATTGTATGTCCTTAATACCATCTAAATTCTCAATAGCTTCCTCTATTGGCTCAGTAACATCTCGCATTACGGATTCTGAATTAGCAGAAGGATACAGCGTAACGATAAAAATGTTGGGAAATTCAATCTCTGGAAACAACTCACGTTCAAGGTTTTTATATGCAAAAAGCCCTGAACCCAAGACTAAGAACACTATCAGTATAGTGACCGATCGCTTAGCTAAAGCTAAATTGGTAAGGAAATTCAATGCCCTAGATATCCCCACAGNTAAATTATTTTGGTACCGATCATGTATAAAATAAACAAAACATTATCGAATGNATGGCCTATATATGAGACTCAACGGCGAATACATTAAACGCAGTTACAAAATTCATTGGATTTAANTNTGATTGAAGATTAAACCCTCTAGGATTCAAGCCCAATACCGATTTTAAAAGTAACCGTGGTGAAGTTAAAACTGCTGATACATGCTCTCATAAGACTAAGTATTAAATTACCTCTTCAGACCTCAATTGGCTCAATGTTGGTTCGTCTAGCCCTAGAAGATCCCGATACATTTCGTTGTTGTGTTCACCATATTTGGGTATCGGGCCCGCAGTAGTCGGGGTTTTAGAGAATTTTATGATGGTAGGACCCGGCACCAACATCTGTTTTCCACCGGGTTCATCGATATCCATCTCCATCATTACTTCTCTATCCCACAATTGTCGATCATCCAAAACTTCTGGGATACTCATAGCACGACCCACCGGTATATCAGCCTCTACTAATGCCTCCTCAGCTTCTTTGACGGTACGTTCTTCAGCCCAAAGATTGAGCAACTCCATTCGTAGCTCTGCCTTGTCAGTAGCAAACATTGGGGCGGCAAATTCTGGATCCTCCGCTAACTCGTCATATCCCATTATTTTTAACATTCGCTCCCACATGCCAGCGCGAGCTGCACCAGTCGTAATCCACCCGTCTTTACATTGTATGAAACTTCCACTTCTCATAAAATCATTAGTTCCGGTTTCATGACACATAGCTAATGCCACTTCTTCCAGTGTAATCCCTCCGTCCATCATAGCTACTTCTAACCATTGACCTTCTCCAGTTCTATCTCGATGACGGAGTGCTCCTAAAATACCTATTGTGGCATGAAGTGCCGCTGTCCGATCCATAATCGGCCCTTCCGCCATTATCGGCCTATCGAATCCTCTACCTGTTTGATGCCCTATTCCACTCATTGCTTGGATAATTGGGTCAAAACATTGTCGGTCTCTATAAGGTCCATATTGGCCAAATCCCGATACTGAAGCCAATATAATTCCGGGATTCACATCNGATAGAACATCATACCCAAANCCCATGGCTTCCATGGTTCCGGGTCGAAAATTCTCCAGAACCACATCAGCTAGTCTAACCATGTCCAAAAATAATTTTTTCCCCTTNTCATGGCGTGTGTTAAGGCTAATACTCTTTTTCCCACGGTTATAGGCCGCGAACTGAACACTCATCTCTCCAACAAAGGGGCCCGAATTCCGCAAATCAGCGCCCTTACGCCATTCCACTTTTATGACTTCGGCCCCCATATCTCTCAAAACTAAACCACCCCTAGGAGCCGCTTGCCATCTCGCTAACTCTAATATCCGAACACCGTCTAATACTTTAGGAGATTCATTCATAATTGGTCTTCTCCAGAAACGTAGCTACTTTTACGATGCAGGCCATCCAACCACTCGTAAAGTAGCCACGAAATATAATTTAATCGATTTTGTCTTAGTTATAGTCAGGTCGTCGGATTCTTAACCCATATTTCTGACCCAATTACCCTCACGTCATAAATGGGTAGAGCCCCAAATTGATTATATTTACCGGGTAACTGTTCACCAGTAGTTAGATCAAATTCAGCACCATGAAGCGAACACTTGACTACCTGTCCGTCCAGATCACCAATTGAAAGTTGATAAAACTGATGCGGGCAAACATCCGAACTAGCATGGATTTTGCCATTCAAGTTCGCTAACAGAACATCTTGTTTTCCAATTTTTACCTGAACCATATCCCCATCGGACAGAGTATCTAAGCTTGCCACCCTAACGAATCCTTCTTCCGTCAACTGATCGCCTCCTGTGAATCGAAGTATTAGCCCAATAATTACTTACGTCATTATAAAGATTATAGAGGAAGCGTTTCCAACAGGGTATCCTAACAAGTGGAGTTTCTCTTATAAATTTTATGGGATAATCAATCAATTAGCTAATTAAGGGGAAAATGGAAATATGGTTCTAGCAAAAAATGGAGATAAAGTACGAGTTCATTATATTGGCAAGCTAGAAGACGGCAGTCAATTTGATGCTTCGCGAGATGACTTTGGATTCGGAGAACCACTCGAGTTTACTATAGGCAATGAACAAATGCTTCCTGGATTTGAACAGGCTGTTATAGGAATGCAAGAAGGTGAATCAAAAACCATCCATATAAAATCTGTTGATGGCTACGGTGAACATCACCCTGAAGGATTGATCGAAATCGAAAGAGACCAATTACCATCAGGTATGCCTTTAGAGGTTGGCGGAATGGTACAAGGAAATTCTCCAACCGGCGGGCAAGTAGCTTTCACTGTAATAGAAATCACCCAGAGCAAAGTAACATTAGATTCTAACCATCCTCTGGCCGGGAAAGATCTGATATTTGAAGTTCACCTCGTCGACATTGAATAATGGCCAAGAATGCAACCTAAGCTGCTAACTATGACTGCATATATTGCTGCTGCGCCAGGGTTTGGTAAGTCACTGGACTAATAGCCGTCAAACCGGCATCCACTGGCATGGTTATCCCATTGACCCACTTTGATTCATCACTGGCTAAATACAAAGCAGCATATCCAATATCCCAAGAATCCCCTTCAGTTCCTAGTGGAGAAGCGGACTTTCGTATTTGTCTTAAGTCGTCATCCATGCGTGGAGCTACCATGGGTGAATAAATTAATCCAGGTGCTATACAATTCACCCTAATCCCATCAGGACCGTGATCCGCAGCCATCGACATAGTTAGGCCTATCACCGCAGCTTTAGATGCTGTATACGGAGTACTACTGTGAGCACGTAACCCGGCTATAGAAGAAATATTAATTATGGACCCACCACCAGTTTCTATCATTTTAGGAATAGCATATTTACTACTTAGTACTATGCTCTTCACATTGATAGCCATAACGAAATCCCAATCTTCTTCCGTAACCTCGACCACTGTACCTCGTCTCGATATACCAACGTTGTTATCCAAAATGTCCAAGCGTCCGAATCGATTGACCACTTCCTCCACCATGCCACGGCAATCGGCTTCTTTTATCACATTGGCTTCGTATGCCGCGGCCTCTCCAGATTCTTTGAGGATAATTTCCAATGTTTCTTCGGCTCGGGACAAAACTTGATCTACCAGCAAAACTTTAGCCCCTTCTCTGGCGAAAAGAATGGCCGCCGCTTTACCATTACCAACTCCCGGCCCGCTGGATCCTGCCCCGGTCACTATTGCTACCTTACCCGACAACCTACCATCTTTATTTGGCATGCCATAACCCCTCACAATAATTAGAAGTCTAAATACTTAATTCCTTTTCCAGTAAGTCATCAACTACATGTATCAAGATGGTCCAAATCAATTCACTTTATTTCACTCTATTATCGGACGCGAGACTATCCAAAGACTCACCATCGTATAAAGTACCATTAACACTAGCATGGGAATCTGACTTTTTAAAGCAATATCAGACTTGCGATATAACTGAAGAGCTTTAAGATGAGCAAGATACACAGCTGCTATATGCCCTATGACAATAACGGATATCACAAATAGCCAAAGATACAAAGGACTGATTATTCCAAAATCTACCTGGTAAGTCGCAGTACCAAACAAATCCCAGCCGATCCCAAAAGGATCAGATATTAGAGATATCAACTGTTGTCCCTGCACCACCAACAAACTCGTGAAATGGGCATAGTTATATACGATCGCTATCGGCAGCAAACTGAATGAGAAAGCCCCCATCAGAACAGAAACATTTGGGTGTTTCGCTCCAACCGAATAGCAGATCAGCTTTAGACATAGGACAAAAACACCACCAAATAAAACAGGTGCAATTACCAATCCAATAGTGTTGGCTATTAAGCCACCATTAAAAAATTGATAAGTAAGGGTAGGAAATTTAAAAATGAAAAACGTTTGAACCGCAACCCATTCTGGTGTAGCGCTAAAACCATCAAAGGAAACCATCGCCAATAACAACATAACCATCGCGAAGCCGCTTGGAGTTATACTGGCAGAACTAGTAATTCCGACTACTGGTGGTCTTAAATTAAATTCCCTATTTTCACTATGGGCAAAGCATTCATAGCAATCTACACAATCCCCATTTTCGATTCTACAATCATCGGGACAAATGTCTCGACATACCTCGAAATCTAAAACTCGGACCTCAGTCATCGAGAATTTCGACATTAACCCAAAAACTATTGAGAACACCTCCCCGTAGCGCAACCATTCGTGTTTCCCAAAAAGCACCATCCCTGACCACGTAATTAAAGAATAAAATATTACGAAATTAGCCAATATCCGTGGGACAACACTATCCACAAACGCACTTTCCATCCATGCAAATCCCAAAAACAGCGTAACCGCAGGCCACATGCCCAATTTTACAGGATATCTGAAAGGAGCCTGATATTTGTCTGCATTAGCAAATGATTCATATAAGAACTCCCACCAAGTAAAAACAATTTTCCAAGGATTCAAAAAAGACCATATATTTCCTATCAACGAAATAACAAAACCAAATCCTACCCACCATATAACCCAAACAAGAGTAGGGGCTAGATTATCAACCGGGCGTTGATTNCCAAATAGACCGGTCAAGATTATTAAAAGCAGGATTAATACCGATGTAATTCTTAAAAGAACATCAAATTTATAAACAAANGAGATCCTAGCCAAAGGCGATGTCAAAAGGTTAAAACGGGGATAAGTGAAGGTCCGGCTGTCTTCTCTAGTAAAAAACCCTATCATTAAGAAAGATAAGACTACGGTAACCGCACCTCCTGCAATAAACCATGAAAGGGGTAACGGTAACGCGTAGCGTTCTCCGAATCCGTGAGCGTAAACCGATTCGACTATTACTCCGAACAGGAAAAACGCAACTGTACTTGATAGGGCAAGCTTCTTCCGTGAAATTAGGAGCCTCCTGGATCATCCCTATCAACCCATCTTCCGGATATTCAAAAAGGGATGTGTGCCGTTGTTGGATCATCACTGTCTAGATTCAATCTCAGCGATATAGAAATCACCAAATGTTAATACACCAGATATCCCAACACGGGTTGTTATAACAATACAAGACCTATTTAACGTTCTTGTTAGTATTCCGTCCTGTGACCTTATCCCAAATGAAGAGCCCTATCGCGAATATGCCTATGACTATCGCAGATATCATAATCCAGTTGATATTATTACCGCCTTCTTCAACTTCTAGATCAAGAGACACACTTTCCGTACCTAACGGAGAACTTACTGATAACTTCACACCCCAAGTCCCAATCAAATCAAATTTCAAGTCAGTCTCATAAAATTGTGGCGCAAAGTGATTCTCAGCAGGTATAGGACCAAGTTCAGTCGATCCCGTAGGACCAGTCGCCCAGAGCAAAACTTCAGCATCCGTAACAATAGCATCATCTTCTGCAGAACGGATTAAAACACTAACATGAGTACTTGGCACGACTGCTCTCCCCGGGATGATGCTAAGGTCAATATTGAAAGGACCCTTTTCTTGAGAAGATACTAGGGTAGCGCGACCATTAGCTTCTGATACTGGCACCATCACGTAGAAGCATGTTAGTAACACTAAAAGTAGCGTTACAACAACTGAGATATAATTCTTGGAAGTAAAATATAAATTCAAAGTAACAAATTAAAAACCAATAATTATTTACAGTACATTTTAGCACGATTCCAATCGCTGGAGACCGAATCATTGATCAAAATGGTCAACATTGTCACGAACAACGTCGGACGGCAGGTCATTCAAGACCTCAATTTTGTTCACTTTATGCTTGTAATCTCCTTGACTGCTAATAAAGTGGCCTTTACACTGACATAATACTCCCCAGACACAATATTCCCGCCACGCGGGACCGGGTAAACTTAACATGAACGGATTATCCTCAGATCAGGGCGGCGATGTCGCTCTATTTATAGATTGGGAAAACTTCAAAATTAGCCTAGCCTCAGGGCATCGAAGCCCAAACGTTACCGCACTTAAAGAAGAAGTAGGAAACCATGGTAGAGTAGTGGTAGCCAAGGCATATGCCGACTGGGTAACCAGTGCTCCAGAGTTACGAGGAGCCAGTCAATTTACCAACGATCCACCTGCTTTATACGCTTCAGGGATAGAACCAGTGTATGTCCCCACCCGTTTGCCCCCAGTTGGAGCCCCTTCTGATTCCTATCGTACAGCCCGTGTGAAAAATAGTGTCGACGTGAAAATGACTGCCGATTGTATAGAATGTGCTCATTCATACTCCAATATTGGCACATATGTATTGGTATCAGGCGATTCAGATTTTATACATGTCATAAATACACTAAGGGCTATGGGAAAACGAGTAATAATCATCGGCGTCTCATGGAGCACATCTCGCCGATTAGCCGATCAAGTAGATGGACTCATTTTATATGACACAGACGTCGACCCAGTAACCACACCAGAAAATAATTCTAGTGGTCGTCCCCAACAAAGACCTTCTAGTAATGGTAATCATCAACTATCAGAAGTAATCAGCATTATAGAAGAAATAGTTCGATCAGAACGCCAGGCAGGACGAACTCCTTTACTCACTTCATTGAAACAAAGAGTTATGCGGAGGTTGCCTGGATTTGACGAAAAGAAAATGGGATATTCCGGCTTTAAGAAACTCATGCAAAGGGTTGCACAAGAGGGGAATATCAAGTTGGTTACGGTTGGATTAGTCGACTGGATTTTAATGGCCAACGAGGCGGATCCTCAAGACCCTGGCTCAGATGTTCAGGCAACCACCGCTGATTCACCCGAAGAAACTTCGACAAATAAGGGTACAGATGGATCCAGTTCATCTCAGATATCTGAAATCTCAACCAGCACTCCGGTACCACCGATTGTTGAAGAACGTCAACCAACAATTGTCGAAGAACGTCAACCTGTAGGACTTAAAAGCAATCCAAGAACGTCTCGGCGCACTCAAAATCGACAATTCACGAATCGTCTTCCCGGACGTCCTCCCTTAGTAGAGCCGGAAGATATATCAACCGCCTTAGCTGATGAATTGAGAAACATCGACATGCCAGCAGGACCTGAAGACGGCCTAGATGGGCAAAGAGTTTCTGACTTAATAGTAATGGCTGACACATTGGAACACAGAGAAGGTATCAGCCATGTAGCTTTTAACTTCCTAGTTGGTGAAATTACAGCCGCATTAAAGGACGGTATAGAAGCAGAAAATGCGGAAATAGCCCTGCGTTGGGGACAAACTCATTCGCGCCTGTACATTACAAAAATGATTAGGAGTTTAAACGACAGCGGCGTTTTCCTCAGAGGATGGCATTCGGAGCGAGACGATGAAAGCGGAAGAAATCGGCGCAGGCGAACATTCAACTTAGATCGCAACCACCCTTTGGTAGTCAAAATATTAGATCGATATCCTGCAACCGTTCAGAGTAACCCACAAACGACATCCGAGGATTCTAACTCAGGATTATCAGACTCTCAGATTACTTCTGATACTATAGACCCGTCTGATCCTCTACTTGATAATGAACAAGATGAACAGGAATCCAATACAAATCTTGGCAAGGTAATGCGTTTTTTCTCCCGATCTTAGTCCTAAATCTAACTTTTTAAACACACAATTCTCAGAAATCTAGAATTAACGTAGACCATCCAAAATCTCTGGCACCCAATCCCTCGGCAGTGTATGGGTTGTAATATTCACGGTAACCAGATAATTCAATCGCCTCATAGCTTTTCTTGACTATAACTTCCGCCACCTCTTTATAACCATGTCGTCTCAGTGCGTGAGACAGAAACCAATTAGTATTTATCCAAGTAGGCCCACGCCATATGAATCCTCCGGGATTACCAGGAATAAACTTGGGGCTGGAAGCGGGTACCGAAGGGAGGGGATATGGTAGCCAAAACTCTTCTTCGGATAAGATCCATTTTTCCACTACCATATCCACAATCTGACTCGGCAAGTCTGGCAATATCAAGGGCATTAATGAACTAATCGTAACAGTCTTCAACATAGATTCATTTGTTCCAGACAAATCATAAAAAGCCGCCGTTGGTTCATCCCAACACTTAGAGATCAGAGCATCTCTAGTTTTGTCTGCTTCCTTGTTGAATTCAGTAGCTTCAGGAGAATCACCCAACATCCTGGCTAATGCCCTCAAACTAAACGAGTAAATCGAATTTACTAGGACATCTTCGATATGAAAAACATTAGTCTCTAGAATTTTTTTATCATCGGCTCTGATAGGTTCATAAACGTCGTAGACTTTTTTTAGCGCGGAGATAAAACCTTGATTGCTTAGATCCTCGATACCCAAGACTTCATCGTATTTAGGAGAACAATCGGTGCCAGCTTCTTCTGGCTGTATCACAGAAATCAACCCATCTTCATCAGGATCACGATTAACTCTCAGCCATCTGTAATAAGCCATCAAAATAGGCAAAGAATTATTCTTGAAATTTTGATCGCCCGTAGCTTCATAAACTCTCTCCACTGCATAAGCCAAAATTGGAGGCTGAATAGTGGAACTATAGTTTGGGGAAACCATTCCAACTATATTACGTGCAAGAAATTCAGGTTGTTTCTCCATTTCCCAAAAAATTATATGTGGTATGAATCCATCCGGTAGCGCGGCACTCATCAATGTCGTTAATTCGGCCTTAGCCTGGTCCAAATCAAGATGAGTTAATGCTATGGCATGAAAACATGAATCCCAGAACCATTGGAAGGGATATCCCCGAAGTGAAGGCACCACGAAACTAAATTCTTTACCATTCCAGTCGGCTACCCCTCTCCTTAAATTCGTCAGTAGTATTTGTCTTGCACTTGCTTCTAATGCTTCACGTTCCATAAATGCTTCCTTATAGGCCTTTCATTGTAAATATCCAAATATTTCTCGGAAACTACCTGCCATGAGAATTCTCTCAAGGCATAATCCTTTCCCTCTTGTCCGAGACGCCGTCTATAAACCTCGTTATTAACCAAATTGATCAATTCGACAACCGCTGTTTCTCGGTCAAATCTTGGTACTACTATTGCGCCTTCAAGTAACAGTTCTTTATTAGCTCCCACGTCATGAGTCAAAACTGGAACTCCGGCGATCATAGCCTCGAAAAAAACCAATCCAAACGCCTCATACCGAGAGAACAAAACAAATAATTCCGAATTAGAATACCAATTCTTTAACGATCCATCATCTAATTCTCCAGTGAAAATGACTTCATCTTCTAATGCATATCTTTTTACCTCTTGGCGAAGCCTAGATTCACCACCCTCATCACGGCCGATAAGAATCAATCGGGCTGATTGTTTGAAGCTTGTGCGAGCTTGTCTGTAAATATCTAATAACCAATGTTGCCCCTTGTGGTCACCAAGACGACCAACACACAGTATATTAATAGGGGGTGGGGCATCAGAATCGTTGGCAATTGGCATCACCCTTGAGGCAGAGGGTTCCAAAGGTGTAGCGCCCCACCCAATAACATGTTGCTTCTCTTTGTCCACCCAGTAATCCCTACCTACGCGATCCGCTTCCAGATATGACAATGAGACCACTTTATCCACTAAAGCACTAATCACACCATTTATCGGACGCAACCACCATCGTGTAAACGGGAGAGTGTGATAAGAGGGAGTAAATATAAACTTCGCTTTATCCTTGAACCAAAACAAACACCACAAATGACCGACAAACCAACCATCACCAACAAAATGGATTACATCCGGATCAAAATCCCGCAAGACTTTTTTTATTTTTAGCGGCGAAAACCAAACCAATGGAACTGAGAATAACGGTGGTGCCTTGGTTGGATATCCGTTAATCCGATAAATTGATACCCCCTCTGAGCTAGGCTCATAATCAGACCACTCAGAGTGAGGAATCCTAGGGAAAGCGTATTTGGTAGTGAGAACGGCTACAGAATCTACTTGAGCGGATTTCAACAAATTAAAAGACAGCTGTTCGACAGCTCTCTCGATGCCCCCTAAATATGGACGAAAATAGGGGGTTATAAATAAGACACGTAGTGGAGGAGTATTCACAAGGACAACTCCTAGGGGTAGCTCTCTTAACCAAGCAGAGCGTTTTCCAGTCCCCCAGACCAAGTTTCATATATATCGTCTATGGGTAGATCAATCGCTGATCCAATCTTAAACCTGGTACCACCGGTTAAACCAAGCTCCATAATAGGAACCCCAATTGCATCAGCCAAGTTAACTAACGCCGTTCTGTTACCAGGGGTTAAGGACACTACTATCCTTGATTGGTGTTCCCCAAAAAGCGGAACGTCCCATCTTAATGGCAATGAAGCAACCCCTTCACTGCTCCGGAAACCAATTGACCCCAAATTTTGGTTGGACGTGGAGGATGTCCGTGGACTGATACCTGATATGCAACATTCCGCCAAACTAGTTGCCAACCCGCCTTCTGAACAGTCATGAGCAGAGCGGACCAATCCTCTCGTGATGGCCTCCCTACATAATGCCTGCACCTTCTTCTCGAGATCAAGTTTTATATAAGGCCGACCCATTACCAAATTATGGCAGATCTCAAGGTATTCACTACCGGCCAACCCATAAGGTTGGTGTGACCAACCATCAGCTCCTAATAACATTACTAAAAGCTCTTCTTCTGGAAAGGGTGCGGAAACGTATTTGGTCGCATCATCAAGCAGCCCTAATCCACCTATTATGGGCGTAGGGAATATGGGTTGATCCTGGTACTCATTATATAAACTAACGTTACCGCTTACCACAGGAACCCCTAAAACTCGACAAGCTCGAGCCATACCTCGAATAGTCCATTCCAGCTGATAATAAACATCTGGTTTCTCAGGATTCCCGAAGTTCAAGCAATCAGAGAGAGCCAATGGCGTAGCCCCGGTACAAGACAAGTTTCTACAGGCTTCCGCTATCGCAATTTCTCCACCCCTATACGGATCCAGATAACAATATCTCCCATTGCCATCAATGGTTAAAGCGATACTTTTATGAGTGCCCTTAATCCTCAGAAGAGCAGCATCACTTCCTGGCCCTACGACAGTGTTAGTCTGTACTTGATGATCGTATTGCCGATATACGCTATGCTTACTGGCTATATTGGGTGAGGCCAATAGTTGCAGCAAAACTTGATCTGGACCGCATTTCGGCAAGGTGAGATTACTCAGATTTAATTTCTGTCGATCTATTTGCTCTTGGGTCATCTCGCCTTTGAGCCTGTACTTAGGCGACTCAGTTAGAACTTTGAGTGGCAAGTTAACTAATAACTGATCCCCATCCACTACCCTAGCTACAGCATCATCGGTGATGTAACCAATCTCTACTAATGGTATCCCCCATTTTGCGAATATATTGGATAACTGGCTAATATGCTCTTCTGAAACCATAAGAAGCATACGTTCTTGAGATTCTGAAAGCATCACTTCATATGCAGTCATACCCGGTTCTCTACGATGTACTTTCGACACATCGAGAGTAACTCCCCTGTTACCTCTATCAGCTGATTCTAAAGCGGCACTGGTCAAACCAGCCGCACCTAAATCCTGTATAGCCGGGACCAATCCGTGGTCAAGCGATTCTAAACAGGCTTCAATCAAAACTTTTTCTAAAAATGGATTTCCTACTTGAACAGTAGGAAGTAGCTCCTGATTATCTTCAAGGGAGCGTGAGGCTAACCCAGATGCACCATGTATGCCATCTCGTCCAGTTTCAGCTCCCGCAAGCAGTACCAAATGACCTGCCGAATTCGCGGCAGCAGTTGCTATCTTAGAAGTTTCGACAAGCCCCACACACATAGCATTAACTAAAGGGTTTTGATTGTAAGAGGAATCAAAAATAATTTCTCCGCCTACATCCGGTACCCCAATACAATTCCCATACCACGATATACCTCCCACCACTCCCTTAAAAAGATGACGGGTTTTCGGGTCCTCAGGCCTTCCAAATCTCAACGAGTTCAATAATGCAATAGGCCTAGCTCCCATCGCTAAAATGTCTCTGACTATCCCCCCAACACCAGTAGCAGCACCTTGAAAAGGTTCAACGGCGGAAGGATGATTGTGTGATTCGACTTTAAAAACAATGGCCAACCCATCTCCGATATCAATAGCACC
Source organism: Chloroflexota bacterium (assembly GCA_002707185.1). The sequence goes on from PAMF01000021.1 coordinate 33,037, forward strand.
CGCGTTTTCCGACCCGGACTCGGACAACGTCCTATGAGATCGACTGGGAAGTGTGCTCAAAAGTAGCTTGGAATGCTTGTATCCACAGTGCTCGCTCCATAGAGCTCCGAACATCCCAAGTTCAACGGGATTAGGATCCCTGTCAATTGTTGAGACTATCATCTCGTATTCGGATAGGCTCAGTGCTATAGACGATAATATTTCCTCAGTAATTACCATTCTCTCCGTTATTAACACATGTTTGGTTCAATATCCTGAAGATTGGAGTCACCTAATTATAACAATAGTGGAGCGGACCTGTAATACCTCGATTGTTTATCCATTTCGTTGGACCTTATAATGCACCCCCTATAATCACCAAACCTACTCCGGCCACGGCTACCATCGCTCCGAAAAGAACTGGCAGGCTTACCTTTTCTATACGACTCAAAAACAGCTGTGCCAACAAAATAGTTATTAACGGGTTTATAGCTGCAATCGGAGCGATAATAACTACATCTGACATAGTAAAAGCATAATAAAGAGACACTACAGCGATGGCCGCAGACCATCCAGAAAAAGTCAAAAACAGGACCCCTCTTCGATCCGAAACTATGCTGGCAATGGTCCGTCTACCTGAACAAAATCCTAATAGCAAAGATCCGAATAACACTCCCATGGCCGCCACTACTAGAGGAGATCCATATTCTAAACTCAAAGCCTTAGCAGCTAAGTTTGAGCCTCCATAACAGGCCGCAGCTCCCAAACCAAAGGTATAACCTAACAACGATCTCCTGTCTATTTTCCATTGGTTTCCTAGCAAATCACCGGTACTACCAGCAAGACCGATAACTACCAGGAATGTCCCGATTCCAATTAGCAACCCCAATTCTTCTCCCATCAACGTCGTGGCAAACAATGCGGAAAATAATGCAGCAGAACCCACAAATGGGCCAGAGCGGGCAGCTCCTATAAATTTAATCGAGAGTAAGTTTTGCATCCGTCCACCAACAAAGGTTAGAGCACCATGACCAAGAAAAAGAAGATATGCGAGTGGTGGGAGAGCTTTGAAATCATCAATCGCAAATATTAGAGCCAAAAGCATCAATGGTACGAGACTAGCAACCGATGAAATAAAAGTTGCCGGTAAGGGATTAAATTTATTCATCCCTATTCTTGCAAATATCGCGGCACTACCAAACCCCATAGCCGCCACTAGTGCTAAGACTATAGCTAACAAAGATATTTACTTAAGCACTCTAGAATGTAGCAGTGACTGAAATATAAGAAGACCATCAGTACTTCCTAGAATATTTTCACAACTTCGTTCCGGATGAGGCATCATACCCAAGACATTTCCTGAGCTATTCATAATTCCAGCTATGTTATTCGCAGAGCCGTTTGGATTAAAATCAGTGGCCATCTCGCCAGAAGGGCCACAATACCGAAATAAAACCCTCCCAGTCTCTTCTAAATTAATGAGCGTATCCAGATCGGCAAAATAATTTCCTTCACCATGAGAAACAGGTATCTGCAGAACTTGATCAGGTTGGCACAATCCTGTAAAAGGCGTATCGGTTCGTAATGTCAGCAAATTAGTCCCCACACATCTATACTCTGTATGAGAATTAGGCAACAGTACTCCCGGAAGCAACCCAGATTCGCACAATATTTGAAACCCATTACATATACCGACCACAAGTCCTCCATTATCAGCATATGCCCGTATCGCAGTCATGACAGGTGACAGGCATGCAATCGCACCTGGTCTCAAATAATCTCCATAAGAAAAACCACCGGGTAAAACTATGCAATCATACTCGGCCAGATTAGTCTGATCATGCCAAACGTAGTCAACATCTTGACCAAGTATATCGTTGATTACGAAATAACAATCAGAATCGCTCCAAGTGCCGGGAAATACGACTACACCAAATTTCATCTAGATCACCTACCCGACTGCCACATCTCTATGCAGAACCCAGCATGTTTTCTACTATAGCATTAACCTCTGAGCCATCGGCCAATCCTCTGACTTGAGGCATCAACTTGCCCATTACCTTTCCCTTATCCTGCAACGTTTTAGCTCCCATCTCTTCTATAACGCGACGAATTATTTCAGAGAGATCCTGTGAGCTCATTTGAGGAGGAAGATATTCTTCCAAAACAGAGAGTTCGACCGACTCTTTATCCACCAAATCCGCCCGGCCACCTTTTTCGAACATTGTAATACTTTCTCTTCGGTCCTTTACCTGTTTTGCCAAGACTTCGGTAACACCAGTATCATCCAAAACGATTTGTTTATCCTTCTCTAGGATTAATACGGCATTTTTAAAAAACCGAAGCGCCTCCAACCTAGGTTGGTTTTTATCCCTCATGGCCTGTTTTATATCTTCTTCTAGTCTTTCTTTAATAGTCATTTTCTTCTTTCAGAGTTATCCAAATAATTAGTTAGTACAACCCGGTAGATAACGAGGGCGATTATATTGGGCCCCTCACCCGAGTGTCAATCAAACTAAATCATTGTATCTAACCCTACCTTGTTTTTGGTATTCCTATTAATCATATATAATGTGTTTTAATTAGATGGAATCAGTAATAGGAGCATATGGGTCCGTGCCAGACAGATACCAAGACGAAATCGAAGAGATCTTGAAAGGTTTTAGTGATAATCAGGAATCTCTTCCAACTGACACACTAAGTAGCAGTAACGATTCCTCAGATTCGAACGATTATTTGGTGAACAACGCATCTGATGATATCCGTGCAAAGACCCCCACACCTAGGATAACTAAGACTAAGATAGTCCTACTAGCCATGGCAGCGTTACTTATAGGTGGATTTTGGTTTTGGCCATTAATTTGGATCGGGCTGGTACTCTTTGGCATTGCGTATTTAATGTTTTTCCTAAAACCACGGCAAACATACCACCTGAAGTATTGGCGTGACAAACCATTAGAAGAGGTTCCTAGTTCCAGATGGGAAAAACTGACGGAGTGGTTCAGAAGATAATCCGAACTAGAATTAATCCTCAGACAGGTACTCCGCCATGGCTACAATTAAACTACCCATATGAGGATGGTCCGGTTCTACATCAACATTAAATCCAAGCTCTTTTAATTTGCGGGTACACACAGGTCCAACCGATGCCAGTAATACCCTCCCAGCCAAACCATCACGAAGAGCCTGTTCTTTTCCAGCCTTCGCGGCTATAGCCACAAGATTACCGACTTGAGGCTGACTAGTAAAAGCAACTGCATCTATTCTATCGGCCGATATCTCGTCTATCATGCTTAAAATTGGAGATTCGTCTTCAGGCAGGCCCCACTTATAAAGAGTTACCTCTCTTACGTTAGCACCCATAGATTTCAAGTTATTGATGAGAGTATTATTTGGTCCGCCATAGTGCTGGACGGCTACGTGCTTATTATACAATCCAAGATCTTTTATAGATGCCAACAAATCTTCTGACGTGTATGGCTCAAGTGGCATTACATCAATGCGTATCTTGTTCTGACGTAATACACGGGCGGGTTTAGGGCTTCTGGCAATAACGGTCATTTCCTCAAAGGAACCAATTAATTCGTCTTTAAAACCCATTTCATCAGCAACTTCCAGCATTGCTCTGGTGCCGACCCCCGTAAGCAGAACCATTACATCTAGCCGTCCGCGACATATATCTACAACTAGTTCCTGAACATCGGGGCTATCTTTTAAATATAGCTCTTGCATGGCAGGAGCAGAATAAGGTACACCCCCATGCCTCTCTATCAAAGAACCCATCTCGGAAGACATCCGGGATTCTAAAAATGCAACAACTTTATTATTTAACGAAACCAAAGCCTAGACCGCACACTCGCCCTCGCCACGTTCTAAGACGTAGGCGTTGGTCCGTTCCCAATCGAAGTACAGGTCCGAACCAGGTTCCGCTGTCTCTGAAACTTCCGCTGCTTTACTAGCGACTTCGGTAATGCCTTCTAGACCCACACGGTCTAAGAATTGATTGAACTCTTCACTCTCATCAGATCTTTCATTCTTATAGTAATTAGTGATCTGCCGTACTACACCAGGAACCATTTTAGCAGGCACCTTTACCTTAGGAATGCGGCTTCCTATACGCGAATCCTCGACTTGATTATCACCATAGTTTCCGCCTAAGAACAACTCATAGGACGGTATCTGCTGACCTTCCGGCCCTTTCACCGCGGCGCCATGGAACCCAATGTTCGCGATGTGATGCAACCCACAACCGTTGGGACATCCGCTCATCTTGATACGAATTTTTTTCACTCCGTTATCATCAAGAAGTTCTCCCCAAGAATTAACCTCTTCGCCAATTGCCTTAGCTAATCCCATAGAAGCGGTAATACCGAGCTTACAACTATCGGTTCCGGGGCAAGAAACGACATTAGCGATAGTCAAAGCCCCAGGATCAGCCAATCCAAGGTCCTTTAGAGCAACCCATAATTTACCCAACTGATCCTCGGGAACCCATCGCAATGCCAAATTTTGTTCTTGAGTAGCACTGGCTCTCCCACCAGTGAAATTTCGAAGTATAGTTGCCAAACCCTTAAATTGTTCTGCGGTTAAATCGCCTCTAACTGGCTTTACATAGACTAGAGAGTACCCCTCTTGCTTTTGCTTAAATACATTGGATTCTTTCCACTTATTAAATTCTGACTGTTCATTGCTAGAAAAACCGTTTGAACCATTTCCGTTGGAAACAGGAGGTATCTCTCTTTGTAAGTCCGTTATATCCATATACGGGGACGGGTCTATAGGCCCGATTTGCGACAACTCAGCTTCTACAAGACCGCGAAATTCATCTAATCCTATTCGATCTATCAGCACCTTTAACCTAGCCATCATCCTGTTTTTACGGAGAGATTCTGCGTTGTTGAAAACCGTCCATATGGCTTGAGCCAATCTTAAATAATCTTCTTCCGGCAGGAATTCATACAAGGGTTTCGCCAACCTTGGCATGATAGAAGTCCCACCACCTACGAACACCTTAAACCCTTTCTTGGGTTGCCCATCAATGTTTTTAATTTGCGAAACATAGGTAAGGTCTTGGATAGCCGCTGCAACAGCGTCATGTGATTCGCACCCTGTAAAAGCAGTCTTAAATTTCCGCGGGAAACTCTGGGTAAGTGGGTTTCTTACACCAAATCTCACATAAGCAGCTAAATACGGAGTAGGGTCGAATATCTCGTCCTCACAAACTCCAGCGGAAGGAGACCCAACCACATTTCTGACCGTGTTACCGCAAGCTTCCCTAGTACTAAGACCTACCTCACCTAGCATTCTTATAACATCAGGACACTCGGGTAATGGTATGTGATGGAATTGAATATTTTCTCTGGTCGTGATATGACCCTTATGAAGGGGTGCATAGCTATCAGAAATATCACTTAAAACATCTAAAGCTTCGGGGGTAACTCTACCACCAGGCAATTTAATACGGATCATCTGAACATCAGCCTGACGCTGGCCATATACCCCTTGCCTCAATCTAAATGGGGTAAATTCAGCATTTTCTTGTTCCCCAGATTCGAACTTCGCTGACTCTTCTTCCAATCTAACTATTTCTCCCTCCATGAAAGGGATAATACCTGAGGCAGATTTTGACAATTCCAAACTCTGCTCATGGACCTCTTTGGGTGTCAGTTGTTTCGCTTTTTGAGTATCGCTAGCCAAGGTTTCCTCCATTTATAGACAAAATAAAAGCCCACCAGATAATAATTATAGGTGGGCATAGACCTTCCATGTGGGAATAGGCGTATAGCCCCCTAGCTAGGGGGACACGTACAAGTGCAACGACTACTATTCCTATCAGCTTGATTCATATCTGAGATAGTCTATTCCCAAGCTATCCAATTGTCAACCTTTATTCTCAATGGAGCTATAAAACGCTATCCAAAACGACCAGTTATGTAAGCTTCTGTACGTTCATCAGCCGGGTTGGTAAACATTTGCCTCGTTTCGTTGAACTCAATCAATTCAGCCACACGACTTTCATCACCCATCAGAAATGCGGTGAAATCCGATACTCGCGCCGCCTGCTGCATATTGTGGGTTACTATAACTATAGAATAATCCTCGGATAATTCCCGCATGAGCTCTTCTATAGCCAAAGTTGCCAGAGGGTCCAAAGATGAACAAGGTTCATCCATTAGGATTACACGAGGGCTGACAGCCAAAGCACGAGCTATACAAAGCCTTTGTTGCTGCCCTCCCGAAAGCGCCAAAGCGCTGCTTTTAAGTCTATCTTTAACTTCATCAAATAAAGCGGCGCGCCGTAATGATTCTTCGACTAAGTTTTGAAGATCTCCGCGAAACCCATTGATCCTTGGTCCAAAAGCCACATTATCAAAAATTGATTTCGGAAAAGGATTAGGCCGTTGGAATACCATCCCTATCTGGTAACGAATCGTTGTAGGATCCACGTCAGGTGCATATAAATCATGTCCTTCAAAAAGCACTTGACCTGACATTCTAAAATTTGGTATCAGATCGTTCATTCGGTTAAAACATCTAAGTAAAGTGCTCTTGCCAGAACCCGATGGACCAATGATCGCAGTAATTTTACTACTGGCCACATTTAAATTCACGTCAGAAATGACCTGGGTAGTACCGTAATAAACGCTCAACTGGTTAGCCTGAACTACCACAGGTTCGCCGTTCACAGTATCACTTCTCATTTCTCATATATCCGATTTTTTTTGGAATTTTAAACGTAACAATACAGCTACAGCATTCATAGATAGTAATACTACCAACAACACCATAATAGCCGCAGCTGCAACTTCATGGAACTCTGCCTGCGGTCTAGATATCCAGCTAAATATCTGGATAGGCAAGACAGTAAATTGACTTAATAGACCGTCTGGTGCAAATGGTACAAACGCCAAAGCTCCTAACACGATGAGCGGAGCTGCCTCACCTATTGCTCTACTTATTGCCAAGATTACCCCAGTTAATATCGAAGGGAAGGCCTGCGGTAAAACTAGATGCCAAATAGTTTGCCACCGGGAAGCACCGAGGGCAAATGCGCCTTCTCTTATAGAAGGTGGTACAGCCCTTAAAGCCTCTTCAGAGGCAATTATCACTATCGGCAAAATTAGCAAACCCATAGTGAAACCACCCGCCAAGACACTGTCCCCAAGGCCTAAAGTTCTCGCAAATATTTCAAGGCCTAGCAGTCCGTAAACTACGGATGGTACGCCTGCTAGATTTGAAATATTTATTTGCACGGATTTAACGAACCAGCCTCGAGTAGCGTATTCTTCCAGATAAACAGCCGCACCGACACCTAACAAAAAAGATGTAACCGATGCTATCGATATCACATATACACTGCCTATCAGGGCTCCATATATCCCTGCTCTCTCAGGCCTCCTAGAAGGAAATCCGGTCAGAAAATCCCAATTTATACGGTGCCAACCCTGTTCGATAATATTATAAAGGAGTGTAGCCAATACCAATAACACTAACAGTATAGCCAGCATACAGATCAGGTGGAAAATCCTGCCTTTCCACTTCCTTAAAGACATACTCCGTTGAAAATGTTGGTAGCCAGGCTCCATACCTATTCGTAGACCTCTCGGAATTTCCTAACCACTATCTGGCTTAGGAGATTCATAACTAAAGTTATCAAGAACAGACTAATACCCACTGCAAATATAGTTTTATGTGCTAATGTTCCCGTAGGCGCATCCCCTAGAACAACTTGAACTATATACCCAGTCATAGTCTGTATTGGCACCAAAGGATTAAACGTGAAATTAGGATTACTACCCGCGGCAATAGCAACTATCATGGTCTCACCTATGGCACGAGACACCGCTAATATAAAAGCTGCTACTATCCCAGATAAGGCAGCAGGAACTACTACTTTCGTTGCAACTTCCATCCTAGTAGCGCCCAAAGCGTAAGCTCCTTCCCTCAACGATCTAGGAACCGCTCTCATAGCATCTTCACTAAGACTGGAAACCATCGGCAAAATCATAATCCCCATCACAATAGCAGGGCTCAGGGCATTAAAAATCGCAACGTCATCAGAAATACTCCGCAGTAATGGTGTCACAAACAACAAAGCGAAGAAACCATAAACTACAGTCGGGATCCCAGCCAAGATTTCTAGAATAGGTTTAAGTATCTGCCTTACTGAATTTGGTGCGTATTCGCTGAGATAAATCGCACTCAAGAGACCCAGGGGTAAGGCTACCAACATAGCTCCGAAAGATGTTAGTAACGTTCCAGTTAATAGAGGCCAGATACCAAAATGTTTAGAGGAAAAAAGTGGCGTCCATTTAGTGCCTGTCACAAACTCTATGATCGATATTTCTGCAAAAAAAAGCCCCGCCTCGAATATTAAGACGGAGACAATTCCGATTGTAGTAAGAATAGAAACCACACTACATAAAAGCAGTGATATCCTAATTATGCGCTCTGTGAAATACCTTTTTAACCTGAGTTCGCTTACGGAAATGAAACCAATCCGTCCCAAAAACTTCACCTACAACCATCCCCTCAATTCTTTTAATAAAACGGGCGTTCAAAAACGTAAACAGGATACCCGTGGTATCCGACCTTGACAAGTGTTCGGCCCAAAAACCCAGAGTCAGAACAATCTAGATCTGCCCTTTAATGTCCTACCAGAAAAGAAATATAATCATGTAGATTTAATCCAACAGTCTTACCTAAAATTCAAAATTGATTTGCCATGTGTAAACAGTATTAGAGTAGAATGATTAGATTCTTATACGACTTCAAAATACCAAGACGTTGATTTCAAACTTTGGTAGCAATATCTAATACTAAACCACTATCGTTAGTTTACTTAATGATAATACTGAGGTGCTAAATTGAATGACTCCCTGACACTAAGTGTAGTAGACCAGTCTCCAATGAGAGAAGGAAGCACCGCTGGGATAGCATTGAGAGAAACAATAGACTTAGCTATAGCAGTAGAAGCTTTAGGGTACCAACGTTATTGGGTAGCAGAGCATCACAGCCTGCCAAATTTCGCAGGTACAAGTCCTGAAATGTTGATAGGTCAGATTGCTGCACATACCAATACCATAAGGGTGGGCAGTGGTGGTGTCATGCTTTCGCACTATAGTTCCTTGAAAGTCGCCGAAAATTTTGCTTTACTAGACTCACTCTATCCCGGTCGGATAGACCTAGGGATTGGACGAGCACCTGGCAGCGACCAAATCACAGCCTCCGCATTAGCGTTCCCGAGTAATCCCAAAGAAATTCGGTATTTCCCCCAACAAATTCATGACCTACTAGGCTTCCTTTCAAATACTCTAGGAGAGGATCACCCATTTTCCAGCATCCAAGCTTCTCCCTCGATTTCAGAAACCTATCCGGAAGTATGGCTATTAGGATCTCGGTATGACAGTGCCATGATGGCAGCACAGATGGGGTTACCTTTCGCGTACGCTCATTTTTTTGGCTCAGGGGCCCACGAAGGTCCCGCGATAGTAGAAGGTTACAGAAGAAATTTCCAAGCTTCAAATCACCTGTCAGAACCATTAGTTAACGTAGGCATTCATGTACTCTGTGCTGAAACGGAAGAACAAGCTCTCAAATTAGCTTCCAGCAGAAATTTAGCAAGGTTAAAGTCGATTACAGGACGAGCACAAGGGATTCCATCAGTAGAGGATGCACAAAATTTCTCTTACAGAAACGATGAGCTAGCTTTTATGGAGCAATACAGCAGGAATTGTGTAGACGGCGATCCTCAACAAGTTAAAAACGAACTCTACGACCTAGCAGAACGATATGAGACGCGGGATCTCAGCATAGTGACAATCTGTCATGCTTATGAAGACCGACTTCGTTCCTATCAACTAGTGGCTCAAGAATGTGGGATAACTCCTATCAAACTCCCATCTTAGTGGCTAAATCCATAAAATCTGTCGCTACTACATTGAACGAAGGATCAGGAGTAGGATCAGGAGTCCTGTCAGGACCATGCTCCATTGGTCGGGGAATAAATCCAGTCTGTAACCCAACTTTTTGCGAAGCAAGCAAATCACCTTGATGAGCAGCAGTCATCATCACTTGATTGGGTTTCAAGCCTAGGAGGTTAACGGCGGTCTGATAACTTTCTGGATCAGGCTTATAATGTTGAGCGACTTCAGCCCCGAGTATACAATCCCAAGGCAATCCACCATTTTTAGCCATATTAGTCATCAGAGCGATATTACCGTTGGACATTGTAGCGATGATATATCTACTCTTCAAACGATAAAGACCAGGGACCGAATCTGACCACGGACGCAAATTATGCCAAAATAAATTCATTTGATCCCTTTCTGAGTCCGAAAAACCCGACAATCCGAATTGATCTAGGACTACATCAAGAGACATCCGATGCAACGCATCTAAATTTGTCCAAGGCAAATCACCATTCCTTACTTTATCCATGAACGGTCTGTATTGTCCCCTCCATGAATCAGCAAATTCACCCCAATCAGCTTCTACACCTTTTAACCTACCTAATTCCTGACATTGATTAATAATGCTGGACCTCCAATCCACCACAGTACCAAACACGTCAAATATTAGAGCTTTAACTTCACTTAACGACATCCGTTCTTCCTCAACTAATTTTCATCATGATAACAAAAATTTGCCAACCTATCACCCTGAATGTATGGTGCCAAGGCCTCCGCGTTAATCAGCTGACAGTTTCCATGCCTTGGTTATATAATTCTATTTAAAATCTAGGTGTGCGCTATGAAAAAAGTAATCATAGACACGGACCCTGGCATCGACGATGCCGCAGCTTTGCTCTTAGCGTTAGCTAGTCCGGAATTATCCGTCGTCGCCATCACTACGGGTTACGGGAATGGCCCTCTTGAGGTTACCACCCAAAACGTGTACAGGATACTACGTTCCGCAAATCGTACCGATGTACCCATTTATGCCGGAGCCTATAAGCCTTTAGTAAGAGACCCCAGCCTAGGTTGGGCTTTACATGTACATGGTGCCGATGCCTTAGGGAATACTAACCTTCCGGTACCCAAGATATCCGATGTTATACAGCATACACATGCAGATATTGAAATTATAAACCGTGTGATGGCGGAACCTGGTCAAATAACACTCATAGCTTTAGGTCGCCTAACCAACATTGCCCTAGCACTAAGTATTGAACCAAATTTAGCAACTTCTGTCTCAAAGATTGTAGTGATGGGCGGAGCCATCCACGTTCCAGGGAATGTATCCAAGTTCGCAACAGCCAACTTCTACGAAGACCCCGAGTCCGCTGCAATTTTGCACCAATCTGGCGCACCAATTGTCCAAGTAAGCTTAGACGTTTGTAACTAAGTGGAGATTTCTCAAGATCAATTCTTACCCATACAAAATAGTGCAAGTGCTTCTACACAGTTATTATCCTCAGCCACACCTGTCTTGCAATCCTATCATCGAGAACATAACCTTCTACGCAATCACCATTCGGTAAGGTTTAACGATATGCCGGCAGTGGCCTACACTATCGACAAAACGTTCTTTGCAAGCTCCAAACAGACCATAACTATCGAAACCCATGATGAAGAATCAAAAGGTCAAACGCGCATAACAACTCGATCCATCACCTCCAAAAATCAATGCTTGGAGGTTTGTCTATCAGTCGATGTGGGTCTATTAACAAAGTTTTTTTCAACCAGGGTATCCCACTATAACGCCTAGAAATAAACAGGACTCAGGATAATTGGCCAACAGCCTGTTGGACTTCATCGTAGTTCGGTTCGTTTCCCGGGCTATCCGCCACCCATTTATATCTAACAATCCCATCTTTATCTAATACAAACACGGCCCGCTGAGCTGCTACATAACCTTCCATACCTGCAAAGTTTGGAAGACGGACATCATAAAGCCCCACAGCTTGGCGCTCAAAATCACTTAAAACAGTGAAACCCAGGCTATTTTGGTCACTGAAGGCCTTTTGGGCCATAGCACCATCGACTGAAATCCCAATAACTTGCGCGTTCATGGAATTGAACTGCGATAAGCTATCCCTCAGAGTACACATTTCGGTGGTACAAACGCCTGTAAACGCTCCCGGGAAAAAAGCTATTACCACATTCTGTCCCTTGAACTCTGATAATGTCCGTTGTTGACGATCTGTGTCATACAAACTAAAGTCCGGCCCCGCCTGCCCTACGTCTACTGGCATAATATAACTCCTCTTTTAATGTGATGCGATTGTTCAAATGAACATTTACTGAGGCACATTTACCGCGTACTTAGATTCAAAGAATACAAATTTTACACAGTGATATATATGTTAACACAGAGGATTTATCACGACATCTAAACCAGCTAGACTGGCAGCGTGCGGTCACTGAACCCGTATGTTAAACTGGCCCCGTCCTATCCCAGCCCCAAGGAGATAATTGTATGTTCTTCAACTCTCGTCGATCCCCCGTCCTGGCCCAGAATGGTATGTGTGCAACCAGTCAACCGTTGGCAGCGCAGGTCGGACTTCAGACTCTGGTGAACGGAGGGAACGCTGTTGATGCGGCGGTTGCATGTGCGGCGGTTCTTAATGTTGTTGAACCCATCTCTACTGGAGTAGGCGGAGATATGTTCGCCTTAATCTGGGATGCCAAAAAGAAAAAAATATACGCTCTGAATGGTAGCGGCGCTGCACCCATTACATCCTCTATAGACGAATTACTATCCCAAGGGCACAAAAGAGTACCGGAGTTCGGTGTTTATTCCGTTTCCACACCTGGCACAGTACACGGATGGGAAACAATCCTTGGTTCATTCGGATCTATGACTCTATCCGAAGTTCTGAAGCCCGCTATAAAATATGCCGANGAAGGGTTTCCNGTAACGGAAATCATTTCCCATCAATGGCGNCAAGTCGAAGAAAAAATTTCAAGGCTTCCATCGGGCCAAGAGATGTTNATCAACGGTCGAGCTCCACATCATGGCGAAAAAATGACCATACCCACGCTTGGACGTACATTAAGAACTATATCGGAAGGCGGTTCCGAAGCGTTTTACAAAGGTGAGATAGCTGGGAAAATCGCGGCATTTGTACAGGAACAAGGAGGGTGGTTATCAAACGAGGATCTCGAAATCCATTCTTCCGACTGGGATGAACCTATATCCACAGACTACAGAGGAGTCACATGTTGGGAATGTCCTCCAAATGGCCAAGGAATAGCAGCGCTCGAAGCTCTGAATATAATTGAAGGGTTTGATATGGCCAANATGGGTGCTCAAAGTTCNGAACGCTACCATCATTTGATAGAGGCAATGCGGCTGGCATTTGCGGACGGGTTTAAATATATAGCAGATCCACGCAAATCAACTGTNCCAATAGAACAGNTGGCCTCTAAGTCGTATGCCGACCAACGCCGTCAATTNATTAACAGTAATACAGCAATGAAGTCAGTGCCTTACGGCCAAATCTTAGAGGGAAGTGATACTGTTTATATCAGTTGCATAGACAGCGANGGTAACGCTTGTTCCTTCATAAATAGCGTTTTCACCAATTTTGGAAGCGGTTTAGTCGTGCCAGGGACAGGAATAGTTTTGCATAACAGAGCATCTCTATTCTCTCTGGAACCGGATCACCCTAACTCATTAACGGGCGGCAAACGACCATATCACACAATAATACCCGCAATGGCCACGCAAAACGGTGACCTTACTCTTTGTTATGGTGTCATGGGTGGATTCATGCAACCACAGGGNCATCTACAAATGATCAACAATATNGTTGATTTAAATATGAATCCTCAAGAATCCATTGATGCCTTAAGATTCCAAGTAGTAGGGGAAGCGGTAGTCCTAGAAGAGGGAGTAGACCAATCTGTTGTCAAAGAACTACAGGGAATGGGTCACACAGTTAATTTGATGGCAGGACCGCAACGGGGAGGATCTGGCGGAATGGGTGGAGCTCAAATTATTTCTCGCGATCCNGATACAGGAGTGTTATGGGGTGGGTCGGAATCTCGAAAAGACGGCTGCGCCGTCGGTTGGTAATAATATAAAAGGTAATAAAAATTACTTTTCGATCAAGCAAACTAATCCACGAGTCGACCGGTATATNATAAGCCTTGCNCTTAGTTTACCGGTGGCTAATGCAAATAGTATCACCCCAAACTATTAAGTACGGCCGGGCCAGTTACGATCTAAACATACCAGCATGTAACTTCCAGATTTTCATATAGACTAAATTAACCATTCAAAAATGGTCCAAAACCCAAACCAATAAGTCTAATAGCCTTGATCTACAGTGGTCATTACGAATCAATAGACGATAATAACCGAATAAACTNCTCCTTCCTAAGTACTAACCATGATTTGACAAGGATTCGCAACTGGAGTCTCCTTTAAGGAACATGGGTTTAAGAAATAAGAAAATATACTACGGATGGTTAATTGTTGCGGCTTCGTCCGGTATTGGGTTCGCCAATGCAGCAACTGCAATTGGTATTCTCACGATTTTTGTCACCCCTATGAGCCAAGAGTTTGGCTGGACAAGAACAGAATTAGCAGGGGCTACCAGTCTAGGAGCGTTACTAGGAGCTGCACTAGCGCCACTCAGTGGCCGTATAGTAGACAAATTGGGTTCCCGTGTTTTGCTAACTCTAGGAGGGTTAACGGTTGCTCTATCGTGCAGTTACCTGGCATTAGCGCAAACCTTAATCGGCTTTTACGTAGCATTTACTTTCGCGCGAATTGCTGATCAAGGGTTAATAAAAATTGGTACTGCACCCGCAGTGGGAAAGTGGTTTTCTAANTTTAGAGGNAGAGCTACAGGTATCATATTTTTTTCGGAATCTGCCGGCATGACAATTATGGCTCCTGTCGTGCAACTAGTNATAATGAACTATGGCTGGAGGACCGCCTGGTTGATGTTAGGTGGTGGCATGCTGATCTTCGGAGCCGTCCCATGTGCCTGGCTAATCCGACGCCAACCCGAAGATATGGGGTTATTACCTGACGGAATCCAATTATCTTCAAAAACANAAAACTGCGCGGTATGCACAGTAGAAAATGCCCCTTCAGACAACTACGACACCCCGTTTAACTTCATACTAAAATCAAGAGGTTTTTGGCTGATCATTGTATCTTTATTTCTTGTAAGTAGCGGTATGTCTGGAATAGGACTACACCTGGTACCCCACCTTATACAACAAGGTTTAGAGCCAATGAAAGCAGTGGGAACTATTAGTATTATGTCTATAACGGGTGCATCCGGAGCTCTGTTTCTGGGATTCTTATCAGAGCGCCTGTCTCCAAGATACTTGTTATCAGGAGTCTATTTGTTAGGCGCAGCAAGCATAATGGTTCTGATCAATACCGACAGCCTGAGCGGCACCTACACATTCGCCGTTCTCCACGGAATAACAGGGAGCGGCGTAAACTTATTGACACCACTATTGTGGGCTCACGTTTACGGACGAAATTCCTTAGGATCGATATTTGGGATTAGCAGAGCGGCACAGGTAGCTGGCTTTGCAGTGGGACCACTAATTTCGGGAATAGTTTACGACAATACTGATAGCTACCAACCCGCCTTTTGGTACTTTGCATCTCTAGCAGTACTGAGCACTTGCCTTATTTTAATAGCCCGCCCTACGAGACCCACTAATACAGTTTAGCGAAATTGGAATTTAGAAAATACACCGTCTTCCTTAGTAATAAATTCTAGGAGAGCAGGACGCCCTGATTCATTCATTGCCTGGGCTCGTTTGAAGGCAGGTATTATTTCTCCTGGATCAGTTATTTTCTCAGAATAGGCTCCAAGAGCTTGAGCCACACCTGCAAAATCTCCGGTCAATTGCTTAGTATTGTAACGTTCCACTGCAGTTGGCATACGGCTATCTGGATAAATCCCCATAGTTGAATTGTTCATGACAATCGTAGTTATAGGTATCCGTTCCCTTACCGCAGTTTCAACGTCTAACCCCACCATACCGAAAGCAGCATCGCCCATGAAATTAACAACCTGTTTTTCTGGCGCGGCCAATTTAGCTCCCATGGCTAAGCCTAGGCTGTACCCAAGCTGAGTTGATTTACCCCAACCAATAAAACTCCTTGGGCTTCGCGCCTCCCAAAATGGGGTTACCTGCTCTCTCGAACTACCAGATTCATGAGTTACAATGCAATTATCCAAGTCTATCGCTTTCATCACATCCCAAACAACGCGGTAGGGATTAATTGGAGTTTCATCAGACGTTAATCGAGGCATCCATTCTGATAACCATTGCTCCTTCGTAGACCTAATTTCATCTACCAATACCTGATTTAGTGGTCGACTTGTAGACCCTGTCTGGCGATTTATCTCATCCATGAATTGGGACAAAACCAACTTAGCGTCTCCAACAACTGGATAATTAGCTCTGTAGTCTTTGTTAATATCTGAATCACTGTTAGTAGCATGGATAATAACCTTCCCGTCAGGTATAGGAACAGTAAAGCTACTTTTGATAAACGAACAACCAATCCCAAACACTAGGTCAGCATCAGTTAAAAATCTATGTACTCCCCCTGTAGTGCTGGATCCACCAACACCAATTGACAAGGGATGGTTTTCGGGAAACGCTCCTTTACCTTCTAAGGTAGTCATAACTGGTATCTGTAGAAATTCGGCTAACCTCACTAATTCTTGAGTAGCGTCAGCGTAAAGTACACCCTGACCTACCTGTAAAACTGGCCGTTGTGCGGAAATTAATGCCCTGGCAGCTGCAGCAATAGCTTCTGGGTCACCAGATGTGCGTATTTGGGTAGGTGGATGGTAATCAAAATCTTCCTCACTGATTTCCTCTGTCCCCAAATCCTGAGGTATTTCTAATAACACCGGCCCAGGCTTCCCTGATCGTAACATTGTAAATGCCCTACGCATCAACTCAGGAACTCGATCCGCGTAATTTATTTGCGCAGCCCATTTTGTTATCTCTTCATAACTTTTTGTTGGGCTGAAAACAGGCTCTACACCGGATCTCCTTCTCGCAGCGCCCGCCGGTAAAAATAGTAATGGGACCGAATCTGCATATGCTTGAGCAATTCCTGCAAAAGCATTTTCAGCACCTGGTCCATTCTGAGCTAAAAATATCCCAATCTCCTTACCATTTTTGATACGCGAAAATCCGTCCGCCATGTGAATACCTGTACGCTCCTGCCTGCATACGATAGGTCTGATGCCAGCAATCGCCGCTGCTTCGATCAAAGGATTCGATGGCATGCAACAAATAAACTCAGTACCTTCTAATTTCAACACATTAGCAATAGCTGTGACACCGTCCATAAGGGCCCTCCTTAGATTAGAACTAACCCGAGATTAATCCTAAGGCAGATCTCTATTAATTATACTGCAAAAGAAAGAAAGTCTGACAAATCTGTAACGGTTAATTACCTATATCATTGTATGCCCAGAAAAGTACATTGCTGGGAATTATTTTAATCAATGGGTTTGAATAAAGGTCTATAGATTCATATTGTGGATACTTGTTCACAAGTATATCTAGAACTGCAGGGCGTTCAGGGGTTTCCTCCAATAATGCCGCGTGACCAGAAATCAGTATGTACCACAGATTAGTCCAATCATCATCGTAGTAGTCGATTATGAGCGATACATTGGAATTTTCAAGAATATTTTTCACTCTCTTGAGATTAGTTAATTTAGCCCGCTTAGGTTTGTGATCCAGCAAGATGAAAATACAACCATTTGAAACACCGAAACAAACCGGTACAACATGGGGAATCCCTGATCGGTCTGCTGTCGCTAAACGGGCAACAGTAGCATCAGATAACGCTTCTATTTGCGTCTGAGGAAGTTCCTCTAACTTGTGATAAGGCATAGTTTGATAGTAAACCGTCGATTATTTAGGTGCAAATGGGTGATGGTCGTGAAAACAGGTTTAGGATTGGTAGGCCATAGGATCATCCAAAAATTCCACATCTTCTAAAGCAGCTCGAGCAGCATCTTCTAAAGCAGCATCACCTTCTTTTATACAACGCATTAATACTCGTTTCGCTAAGACACCACCAATTTTTCCTAGAGCATTTATTCCAGCAATCTGCACTTGATAATCGTCATCTTCCAATAGTTGCACAAGATCCGGAACTACATCTTCCTCGCCGAGATCTCCGCATGCATTAGCCGTTTCATACCTAACCGATGGCTCGGGGCTTTGTAATTCTTTCATCAAACACGGTATCCAACTGGCCTCTCCGGTCCGGCCCATAGCGTAAATAGAACTGGATTTTAAATCCATATCGTCGCTTTCATATGCCCAAGTTACGTAACCACGTATTACATCCGTATTGAAAGGAGCTACCGCCTCAAGACACCTTCTCCTTACCTCGAGATCTTCATCTTCATCTGAAAGGGCATCCATAAGGTTTTCAAATATTTGGCTTCCGTCCTTATCAAGTAATTTGCCTTCTTGAGTCAAATAAGCAAATTTGCCTAATGCAACAGCGGCGGTAGAACGGACGAATGGACTTCCGTTAGACCTCAAAATTTGAACTAAGCCGGCAATAATAGACCTATCTTCGTATTCCCACAAACCTTCTATTGCTGTTTTCTGGACTATCTCGTCGGGATCCTTAAGACACATTTTAAAGACTGCACAAAAATCTAATTCCGTGTTGTCCTCAGCCAAAGAAACCATAGTAGACAATATAGACCGCTGACGGTCTACAGGAATGGCAAACCAAACCCTCGCAAATGACCCAATTTCTGAAGGGGATAAATCAGAAATCTCTACAAAATCGGCGTTAGCCACGTCGGCAGATATATCTGCCAAAATATCTAAAACCTCTTCCATTTTTTCTAAAACCTCTGAAAATAGTCGAATTCACTCTATAATTAGGAGAGAATAACGAGATGGTGATTTTGCCCGAGTATAACATAACAAGCTATGTTAATCGGTTATTGTAAAGTCCTGAATTAACCCAATTTTACAACACGTCTGCTGCGTAAGCAGTGCCTCGTAGGCTCTTAATTATCTTGGGCAACTCATTCGTTATATCTGTTGCAGTTAATCCAGTGTCTCCCAGTTGATCAGCTGCGAAAGCCCCTGCTTGGCCGTGTACATACACACCGCAACTTGCCGCGAGACTCCCGCTGAGGCCCTGTGATATCAACGCAGCGATTATTCCAGCCAGAACATCCCCAGTTCCGCCAGATGACATCGCAGGATTCGCAAAAGGTGATACAGATGTATTTAAGTTTGGCGCTGAAATTATGGTATGGGCACCCTTTAAGATTACAATCCTGTTCCAGCAATCTGCCCGAGCTTGCGTAAAGCCGATTTTGTCTTTCAGTATAGAAACTACAGGTACACCTGAAAGCCGCGCCATTTCTCCGGGATGAGGGGTTAATACGGTATTAGACGGCAGATATTCCCACCATCTTTGAACCCTACAGATGTTATTTAAACCATCAGCATCCAACACTAACGGTATATCTAATCCGGGTCGTTCACAAAACATCTTCTCTACAAATTCACGTGTACCATCAGATGTGCCTAAGCCACACCCCAGAACTAGGGCAGTATATCGGTTCAGATTCGGTCGTATGAAATCCACTGCCTCAGGACTAATCCCACCCTGTGCATTATCAGGCAAAGGCATATGGATGGCCTCTGTTAATTTAGATGCCAGAATTGGATAGATACACTCAGGAGATGCAACTGTGACTAACCCTGACCCAGTTCGAATGGCCGCTTGTGCGGCAAGATATGCAGCTCCAATATAATTTTTTGACCCAGCCACTATAAGAGTGTGCCCATACGTACCTTTATGCGAATTTAGAGGACGCGATGGCAGGGTATTTCCTACCCACCCAGGACTCAATAGTTCAAGTCCTACATCTATACCAGCTATCGCTTCATCAGGTATTCCAATATCTAATACAGTTAATTTACCTCGATAATCGGCACCAGGAAATTGAAATAAACCACGCTTAGGGAACCCAAGAGACCATGTATAATCAGCAGCCAAGGAAGCGGGATCTGCTTCTCCAGAGTCCGGATTGACGCCGGTCGGCAAGTCTACAGCTACAATCTGATTTTCACTTCTCCTTAAACGCCAGTGATTGATATTGATAGCAATATCCTTAAGCCTACCTCCCAAAGGACGTGACGTACCAGTCCCCAGTATGGAGTCCACCACAATACGACAATCCTTTAATGATGAATATAATTTGCTGCAGTCAAGATCATCTTTATACGATATGGAAGTTGCTCCGTATTCGAGAGCACTGATCAATTTAAAGTCTATCTCCGGTCTTTTAGCGGTTAAATACACGGTGACTTGTGCTCCCCATTTCGCCAAATAGCGAGCCATTACAAGTCCATCAGCTCCATTGTTACCCGGCCCAACCAAAATTAAAACTTTTAAACCAGCCGATCCGCCAGCCTGATATTTTAGTGCCTTCGCAAGATTCAAACCGGCCTTCTCCATGAGTTGGTCCGTACTGGTACCCAATATCACCGATTTCTCTTCGATAGCAGACATTTGCGATGAATTAACTATTTTTTGGTTAACTAATTGCATTCCAGCACTACAAAGGCAACAGCATAATCTCTTGAATGCGAGATGCTGACGCTGACATCCTTTAATCCCAAAATATCCGCCCGCTCGGCAGCGCGACCATAAAGCAACACGTAGGGGGCCCCACTTTCTTTTCGGGATATTTCTATATCCTTCCAACTCACACCGCGTACACCAGTCCCAAGAGCCTTCATGGTCGCCTCTTTTGCGGCAAATCGTCCGGCTAGATTAGGCGCTCTACCTCTACAATATGCGATTTCAACATCTGTAAAGATCCGTTTTAAAAAGCGTGATTGGTAAGCATTAAGAACATCCCGAATCCGGGATATTTCTATGATGTCAACACCAGTCGTTAACATACAACCTACTCCCTAGCCTAAACCATGATAGTTCGAACATTCCCTACCAGTCTCTTTAGTCACATNATTTTTGTTAAGTAGTTTTAGTTGCCAGGAAGATCACTATCCAGCCTTAGGTGGTTTTAATATGCTCGGGTAATTTTAGGTTATCTAAAATTTTCGAGACAGAATAGCTTCGATTGAGGACATAGAAGTGCACTCCAGCAGTTCCTTGATTCCACAGTTCTTGAACTTGCTTGGTTGCGTATTCTATCCCAAGCTCTCGGACGGCATCATCATCGTCAGAATATCTTTCCAGCTGAACATCTAATTCATCGGGTATCTTCGATCCGCACAGCGAAGTAAATCTACGAATTTGATTGGCATTCAAAATAGGAAGGATACCGGCTATGATAGGCACATTTATCCCTACGCTCGCGGCNCGATCCAATAGTTTAAAGAAATCCTGGTTGTCGTAAAACAACTGTGTAACCAGAAAATCAGCCCCATTATCCACTTTCATCTTTACGTAATCGATATCAGTCATCAGATCAACTGACTCAATGTGACCCTCAGGATAGCAAGCCGCTGCGAGACCGAATGCAAAGTTATCACGAACATGTTTCAGCAATTCCGTGGCATGCTGAAAACCACCTTCTGAGGGGACGAAATCAGTCTGGCCTGCAGGAGGATCTCCTCTTAACGCAATTACATTCTCTATTCCTAATTCGTCCAGTCTTACCAAGGCTGTATGTACTTCTTCCTTAGTTTGAGCTACACACGTTAAATGCGCCATGACTTCCAAGTCGGTATCACGTTTCAGTGAACTGGTTATCTCTTCGGTAAATGCCCTTGTGGATCCCCCAGCCCCGTATGTAACCGACACAAAATCTGGGTTGTACCCGCGTATCCTCCCCNCAGTCCTGAGGACTCCGGGTATCCCATCGCTATCCCGTGGCGGGAAAAACTCACAGGAAATCGTTCTTTTAGATTTAAGTATGTCCTTAATTTTCAAAAAAATACCCTAATCAATTTTAGNTNTAAAAAATTTGNCTCCAACCATTGACTAGCAAACCACGAAGCTAATAAGAGCCTCACCGTTTCATTGTTAGGNTTAAAANTCAGGCTGTTTCTTTTCCTTAAAGGCCTGTATTCCCTGGCGAGGATGATCAGATGTTGCGAACAACTGCACAAAAGCCATTCCTTCTAGAGCCAATCCATCAGCTAATGGTAAACTCTGACCTTGATAAGTAACAGATTTAATCATGCCGAGACCAACCCTACTCTTGTTGCGAAGGCTCTCCAACAAAGCATCCACTTCATTGTTAAGTGCATCCGGATGCACTGCCCTCAGGGCCAACCCCCAATCGACCGCTTCGGATCCGGAAATCCAGCGTCCGGTAGTCAAAAGCTCCATCGCTCTCTGCAACCCTATCCGCCTGGGTAATCTCTGGGTTGATCCGCCACCCGGCATCAATCCGTAATTAGCATGTTGATCACCGATGCGAGCATCCTCTGAAACTATTGCCATGTCACATGCTAACATCAACTCTAAACCACCTGCCAATGCAAAGCCGTGCACAAGAGCTATAGTAGGTACTGGAAGTTTCTCCAATTGAGACAAACACTTGTTAAGTAGANTCACATATTCCGGCATAAACTGCAAATCATCCAATATTGACTCAAAATATAATAGGTCTGCTCCCGCACAAAAGGCTCTACCTTCGCCACGAACCAGCAATGCCTTCACACTGGAATCTTCTTCAACTTGCAAACAAGCTTGATAAAATTCATTTAGCAAATCAACACTCAAGGCATTGAGAGCATCCGGACGGTTCAAACTAAGCGTTGCTACAGAATTTTCAATTTTCAAAACTACGTTATTAGGGCCCAAGATCACCTCCACCTTGATTGCGATTGCATTTACTATATCAGACTGTTACTAATATACATCCAAAGCTTATTCAGATAGATCTGGATCGGTTATTACGAGATATTAGAATATGTCGTCAATACGTATTTTTTAGAGGTACGTAAATGGATATCGCTCATCTANAAATAAAAGTCCAGGCTGGAGCNTCGCAAAATGAAGTTTCAAGCTTCAAAGACGGCATATTGAATCTCCGCGTAAAGCGCCCTCCTTATCGAGGTAAGGCCAACGATGCAATAATAATTTTAGTTTCTAAATTCTTGGGAATCCCGAAAAATTGTATATTTATAGCACATGGCGCAAAAAGCAAGTTGAAAATCNTGGAGATCCATAACATTTCTCAGGCTGATCTNNGNACACGTTTGATAAATAACCCTAGTATTTCGAATAGTGGATAACTGATTCTCTGGTCAGTATAATAATAGCCCTAGCATGNGNGAAAATCACTTTAACCGAGGGTTAAGACCAGTANCAACTCGGACGGACCTTGAGTAAGAACAACCTAGGTATCGGAGTATTACTTTGGATTATATGAATTTTAGTTGGATCATAGAAGGTACATTAGCAGGGGCAGCAGGGCCCACTACTAATAGGGATATAACCTATCTGAAACTTCAGGAAGTTCAAGCTGTAATACGTATGGAAGAACAAACTATTTCTACAGATTCCTGGGGTTTCGAAGAACTATTCGAACCGGTACAAGATTTCAATGCCCCAGATATGGATCAAATAAAACGCATGGTGAAATTCATCGAGGACCAAATCGAGGTTTGGGAGCGCCCAATTGTAGTCACATGTGCGGCGGGTATTGGTAGAACTGGAACAATATTAGCCTGTTACTTTGTTCAATCTGGGTATGAACCTCAATCAGCAATTGATTACGTGCGCCTATTAAGACCAGGGTCAATACAAACCCAATCTCAAGAAGACGCAATACACGAATTCGCCAAGTTTATTGCCAATTAACCACTCCCACTTTGCTCCAGCATTCTTAAGATCATTCAATACACCTGATTGACTCGA
>PAMF01000022.1 GCA_002707185.1 Chloroflexota bacterium
TTGGACTTTAGTTTTAGTGGTGTCAAAACCGCTTTATTGCATTTGGCTCAAAAGATGGATATTTACCCGAGAGAGACGAGTGAACTTGCAGTATCACAATTTAATAATTTGGTTGCTGAACTTTCAGACTCATTTCAAACTTCCGTCGTAGATGTGATAGTGACCAAGCTACTGAATATGGCTAAGCGTTATCACGTCAAGGGAGTTTTGTTGGGTGGTGGAGTTAGTGCTAATACTCATCTGCGGAACCATCTGATTTCTAGATCTCAATTGCCAGTAATCATACCCCCGCCTATTTTGTGTACTGATAATGGGGCTATGATAGCCTCTTGTGGGTATTACCAGTACCAACGTGGTCAAGAATTTGGTTTAGATTTAGATATTGATCCGTCTTTATCCATATAAATATCTTGGTGAGATACATTCATATCAGAATATCCACATAGCAAAGTAGTCTCTACGATCTCTTCAAGGTACCATTCAGGTCCGCGATACTCAAAATCATACGACCATCCCGAACCTTTGAAAGTTATTTGAAATCCTTCTTTGCTAAAGTAATATTTCCAAATTAGCCAACCACCGGTTATTAGTGATGCCAAGAGTATTACAGCCCACAGATCCATATTAATCAACGGTATGTTAGGGCCGTCGAGGTGATCGGATAACCAGTAGCCACAAAACAGATATATGAGTACTCCTGCTGTTAAAACCATCAGTCCTTGAAATAAAGATACAGGGCTCTTGTCTTTTTCCGTTAGGGAGTGACCAGTTAGTTTTTCAATAGGTAACAATATTGTAGTTCGCTCTCTTGCTCCATGGGAAAAAAGCATAATCCTTTGATTAGTAGTGACTAGTAATCGTCCTGTCCGCTCCGGTTCTCTGATTATTCCGTTTCTAGCTGAGACGATACAGTTGATTGCTTCATTAGGGAGCAAGGGGACTTTCCTGATCTGCTTAATGAAGCTAGGTTGATTAAGATGTTTCGACAACAGTTTCACCCCCTTGTTGCCACCTATTATAGACTCATATAAGCTTGATTTAACCCGAGTAAGTTGATCAATATTTTGTAAATCTAGGAGAACATATGACTTTACCGAATCCGGGTACCTGGCAATCTATTCTAAAGGATAATGCACCGCAATTGGCGGAAGATGTTACTGTTCTACGTGATCATGTTTTGGTTGACGGGGCCTTACCACTAAAGGTTAAAGTTTTAATGACCATGTTATGTGACGCTTTGTTAGCCCATCCTGAGGGGGTAGCTAACATTGCAAATAGAGCTCGTGCTGTGGGAGCCACTGAGGCTGAAATCGCTGACACAATTGGGGTAGCTTTCGTAATGGGAGGGACTCCGGCACTAGTTACAGGGTGTAACGCATTCAGTTCCTAAGTCAATGTCGGTGGAGTAGGATTAGAATTACGTTTTTCGTCAATTGGTATGTTTAGCCTGTGTCTAAAGTTGTAGTTGATTGACAGTTAACTGCTACTATGTTAGGTTCAGCAAACATATATAAATGCTATGATGGAGACGAGTAAGGAATTTGAGGCGGTCAGAGAGCCTGGTAAGGTGTGAGCAGGTGCGCTAAACTTCCTGAAAATCACTCCGGAGCAGCTAACTGAAACCCGTGGTTCGGGGAGTAAGATTGGACGGGGCCGATATCCGTTACCAATATCGGGACATGATAGTGTCCTTACTGAGAGGCTCTATATTAGAGCAATTAGGGTGGTACCGCGGGATAATGAGTAATGTCCCGTCCCTATAGGGGGCGGGACATTTTTTTGTCGTTTTAATAAATCTATTATGAAGATATGGGGGCGATTTGAAACTTAAAGGTGGAGACATTATTTGCGAGAGTTTGCTCAAAGAGGGTGTCGATGTCCTCTTTGGGTATCCCGGCGGGGCTATCCTACCACTTTACGATGCCTTATGGGGTTACCCTCAATTGCATCATGTTTTAGTAAGGCACGAAGAATCGGCTGCACATGCGGCTGATGGATATTCTAGAGTTACCGGCAAACCAGGGGTTTGTCTTGCTACATCCGGTCCCGGTGCAACTAATTTAGTTACCGGTATAATGTCGGCTAAAGCAGATTCCATACCGATGGTGGCTATTACGGGTCAGGTCGCTCGGCCCATGATTGGATCTGAAGCTTTTCAAGAGTGCGATATTTGCTCGATTGCAGCAGCATGTACGAAGATGACCTATCTGGTAATGTCAGCCCAAGACCTGGCGCCAACGATTCATGAAGCTTTTCGGATTGCTCAAGAAGGGCGACCGGGTCCGGTCTTGATAGATGTCCCGAGAGATGTACAGCTTGAAGAAGCGGAGTTTGAATATCCTGAGTTACTAGAGGCGGTTACTCCCCCATTATCCGACGAGACCTTGGAACAACTTAGGAAAGCAGCAGAGTTAATTAATCATTCGGAGCGTCCTGTCATAATTGGTGGGCATGGCATACTAGCATCGGGAGCTACTAAGGAATTGGTGTCTCTGGCAGAAACCACAGGCATACCTGTTATTAACACTCTTCTAGGACTAGGAGGGTTCCCACGTAACCACAGGTTAAGCCTGGGGATGTTGGGGATGCACGGGATGTATTGGTCCAATATGGTTGTTGATCAGGCGGACTTGGTTGTAGGGTTAGGTATGCGGTTCGATGATCGTGTGACGGGAAAAGTCGATTCTTTTGCACCGCATGCTCGGATTATACATTTAGATATCGATCCTACTAGAATGGGTCAGAATGTTCCAGTTGAGGTTCCCTTGGTGGGCGATGCAAAGCCTCTGTTGCAAAATTTAATTCCTCTAGTTGAATATAATGAAAGGCCTGAGTGGATGTCATATGTAGGATCTCTGAAGGAAGACCATCCGTCATTAGCCATACCACAATCCGATACCTTGCAGGCTCAGCAAGTTCTAAAAGAATTGAACGAGGTTATACAAGAGGATCAAGATTCTGTAGTTGTTACTGGTGTAGGCCAACATCAGATGTGGGCCGCTCAGTTCTTATTTTTTGATGGTAGTGATAAATTTGTTACTTCTGGTGGACTTGGGACTATGGGATTTGAGCTATCGGCCGCACTTGGTGCTCAAATGGGACTCCCTAATTCGCCTGTTTGGACTATAGCAGGAGATGGGGGATTCCAAATGCATTCTCAGGAATTGGCGACCATGGTTCAAGAAGGTTTGCCGATCAAAATAGTTTTAATTAATAACAGCTATCTTGGAATGGTTAGACAATGGCAAGAAATGTTTTTCGATAATCATATCAAGGACGTTCCAATATCTGGTCCGAATTACATTCAGTTATCTCAGGCATATGGAATTCCGGCGATTCAGGTTAAACATCAGGAAGACGTTACGCCGGCATTGCTCCAGGCCAAGGAGCATGATGGCCCATTTTTGATTGAATTTGTAGTTGATTATGCGACAAATGTTTTTCCTATGGTTCCTCCGGGAGGGTCATTGGGGGATACGATGGAAGATCCGTTGACTATGATTAATTCGTGACCTCGGTAATGGCGGAGTTGCTAGATTATAAATTTTGAATTTACTGACTTTTATTGTTATCTTTAAGTGACTACTTGCGTTTAATTGGAGGAAGATAATGGAATGGGTTACGATTCACGAGGCGTCTCGTCGACTTAACGTTTCCCAAGACGTAATTCGTAAATATGTAAGAGAAGGGAAGCTGAATGGCCGACGAGAGGAGAATGCTTCTTTAGGCAGAGCCTGGATAGTGGAATTACCGGAAGATGGATGGGAGGATGAATTTAAACATCACATTCACGGGATAGCCAGTGCTGTTACTCCTTGGTGGCGCGCGGATGATAGCAAGCAGGGACTCGTGCATTATGTTGACAGTCTTGGGATTGAGGAAGTCGAGCCGCTTTATTTATGCGGACTGGTAAGCGAGGATTTTTGGCCGGCTGTAGGTCATGATAATAATGATCGTTGTCCCGAATGCCTCCAAGAGGTTGCAAGACTCGGGTTACCTTTAGAAACCAGAGAATAACCTGATTTAACCCCGCCTTTTAAAATAGCTAAATCAGTTCCTAAGGTACGTATTACAAATCGTGATGTCGAATCAATGTCCTGGTCTCGCAAGAGATGTTAGATTTCCTTACTAGTGGTGTTCTTATATAAATTATTACCAAATTTCATTTAGTGCGGTATTCGTAAAATAGGAACCAGGGGGCTTAATGTTTGATGTGCTAATACGGAATGGAACTATAGTTGATGGGACGGGAGAAACCTGGTTTCACGGTGGGATAGGTATTCTGGGGGATTCGTTAACTATATTACGCGGGGATGCTAGTAAGGACTTGGAGTCCAGTAGAGTTATTGACGCCTCTGGCAAGGTGGTGTGCCCCGGATTTATTGATATGCATTCGCATTCCGATTTATCATTGTTAACTTCACCCCTGCATGAAGTGAAGCTTCGGCAGGGAGTCACAACTGAGATTTTGGGGATGGATGGATTATCTTATGCCCCAAGTAGCCCTGCTAATTTGGAAATGTTATTGCTGTATTTGAAGGCGCTAAACGGGCTTCCCCCTGAAGGAGTTCGGTGGAGTAGCGTCAGAGAATTTCTGGGCTTATTCGATGGAAATGTGTCCTGTAATGTCGGTTATTTCGTTCCACATGCATCTATTCGAGTTGAGGCAATGGGTTGGGATGCGAGGACACCTAATGATTCTGAGCTTTCAAGGATGAAGGAATTGGTTAGGGAAGGGATGAAGGATGGAGCCTTTGGGTTTTCGACTGGACTTACATATCCTCCTGGAGCCTATAGTGATACTGAGGAACTAGTGAGTATCTGTGAGTCCATAAAGGATCTGGGGGGCATTTATATGACGCATGCCCGTTATAGCCTTGGGGATAAATTGCTTGATCCGTTTAAGGAAGCAGTTTCTATTGGAAAACAGAGTGGGCTACCCGTGCATATTTCTCACTACCATAATCCGGTAAATGGTATGGGCCAACGTATGTCCGATCTTATAGATGATGGAAGAAGTTCTGGAGTTGATGTAACTTTTGATCAATATCCGTATCCTGCTGCCAGTACGTTATTACACTCCCTCTTGCCATACTGGGTTCACGCTGGAGGTCCTAAGGAACTCCTTAAAAGAATTCAGGACACGAGAGTGCGGGACGAAATAGGAGACTCTGTTGAACCGCAATGGGGATCAACTCTAGACAATTATATTTTCAGCCACATTGGATCTGCCAAAAACAAAGAATGGGAGGGTAGGTCACTCGACGATCTTTCGAAATCGAGGGGAGGTAGGATGGTGGATGCGATATCAGAATTATTAGTCGAAGAGCAATTGGAAGTTGCATTTGTAGCTCGGACAGGTAATGAAGAGAATATCAGGACCTTGGTTAAGCATCCTGCCCATATGGTAGGCTCGGACGGATTGTTGACTGGAGGTTATCCTAATCCAAGAACTTATGGAACTTTCCCTTATTTGTTAGGTACGCTAGTTCGAGAGGAAGGGCTTCTTAGGCTAGAAGAGGCTGTACGTAAGATGAGTTCTATTCCTGCCCAGCGTCTAGGGTTAGCAGATAGAGGGATTCTAAGAGATGGTATGAAAGCTGATGTAGTAATCTTTGATCCTGATAAAGTGACTGCGAAAGCTACATTCGACAATCCAAAACAATACCCGGAAGGAATAGAGTACGTTTTAGTTAACGGAGATATCGTAATCGACGAAGGCTCTCATACGGGAGCTTTACCTGGGAGATCACTTAGGTCGCAATAGCAACGTGCAGAGGTCATCGCTCGATGCGTAACGGTTNTTCGGAGATTACTGTTGATGGATAATCTACTGATCTTGCGGTTAATATTACGTAGATCAGCTGTGGTTCATCAGTAACAGGAGAATTAATATGGATTTTGAACCTAGATACACACAAGAGCAAGAAGATTTCAGAGCAGAGGTCCAAGAATGGTTGGATATCAATGTGCCACACGGCATAGAGCATCCTGCTGATTCGGCAGACCTGACACTAGAACAATATCAATTGAGACGTAATTTAGGATACAAGCTTGGTGATATTGGATGGCTTTGGCCAACAGCTCCTGTTGAATATGGAGGAGGAGGCCTGAGTGTAGATTATTCTGTGGTGTTAGAAGAAGAAATTGATAAATATGGTCTGAGTTTGCCTCCATATTATGACTCTGGAGGGAGGTTAGGAGGTAATTCAATCATGGTTTGGGGAACGGAAGAGCAAAAGATGAACTTTTTGCCTCCTATACTCAAAGGAGAGGTTAGAACTTGGCAGCTTCTTTCAGAACCAGAAGCTGGATCTGATCTCGCAAATGTCAAAACTACTGCTATCAAGGACGGGGATGATTACATCATAAATGGCCAAAAAGTCTATGTCGGTAGCAGTCACGGTTGCGATTATATGTGGACTATTACTTGCACAGATTCTGAAGCTCCCCGACATCAAAACCTCGGTTGGTTCATGATTCCATATGATACTCCCGGTATCACAGTGCTACCGATGGATTTGTTGTCGTCGGCTGGTGAATCTGGGGCAGGTTCAGGGGTAAAAAACGTAGTTTACTTTGATAATGTGAGAGTGCCCGGATTTAACTTAATAGGTGGGGAGAATGAGGGCTGGAAAGTGGCCACTACTCATCTGGAATTGGAACATGGTACCGGTGGAANGATCGCCCGTAATTGGCTAGTCGATCGGGTTTTCGATTACTGCAAGGAGAACAATCGGAGAGGCCGGCCGTTAAGTCAAGATCAGGATGTCAAGGACCGGTTGATTGATATTTACATTGATGCGGAAGTAGGTCGCCTATTCCAGCTTAGGAACTATTGGATGCGCCACAGCAAAGTGAATACTACATATGAAGGGCCACAGGCGTCATATCAACGTAAGACATCAGGCCTTCGGATGGCCCATGCTATCTTGGACATTTTGGGACCTGCGGCTTTAACTAAGGATCCGGAATTGGGTGCTGGAGAGGGCTATTTTGAAGCCCACCANAGAGCAGCAATTATTGCACTTCATCCGGGAGGGACTACGGATATACAAAAAGTTATCATGGCTCGCCGTATCGGAATAGGTAGGGAAGTGAGAGAACAGGCAGGGGCACTAGCCTAGAGCATGTGACTGTAAAATATGGTTCATGAGGAATAGTTAATGGATTTGTCATTGACTCCGGCACAGGAGATGTTAAAAGGAGCTGTTCGCCAGTTCGTTGANCAGGAATATCCCAAAGAAACATTGTTGGAAATAGCNGCAGGTNTGAATCCCAGCATGCATGATTCCTGGCAGAAACTGACAGATACAGGTTGGTTAGGCATCGTTATCCCTGAGGAATTTGGNGGTGAGGGAGGGTCCCTCACTGATGCAGGAGTTTTGTTCGAAGAGCTAGGAAGAGGTCCCGTGCCGGGNCCTCATCTTAGNTCCGGAGTTCTGTCAGCGTTAATCGTTCTAGAAATCGGTAGTAGCCAGCAAAAAAATGAATGGTTACCTAGACTAGCTAATGGGACNGATTTGCTTATTCCTGCAATTACCGAATCTGATTATGGCTGGTACGAAGATGATGTGACTGCCAATCTGACTANTTCTGGTGAAGACTGGATGTTAAACGGGAAAAAGGCTTATGTATTTAATGGCTCTAGTGCCACTCACTTCCTTTGTACCGTCANATCTCCAGAATCTAACCATGTGGGGTTAGTTCGGGTGTCTGCGGAATCCNCAGGTGTAAACATCAGGTCTTTGGAAGGCTTTGCCTGGGATATGGCCGAGGTCACCTTTTCNGATGTTNATGTTACACAGTTGGATGTTCTCGGTGGGGACTTGAATGGCGGTTGGGGTGCTTTAGAACGAGCGATTATAAAAACCATACCCGTCCTTAGTTCCTATCAAACCGGAGGGTGTCAGGCAGTCTACGAGATATCGGTTGGGTATAGTAGAACCAGGATTCAGTTCGGGACACCGATCGGAAGGTTTCAAAGAGTCCAGGATCATATTATTAACTTAGTAAATCAATTGGATGCTGCCAGATGGACTAGTAATGAAGCTATTTGGAAACTAGATTCGGGCAGGGAACCGTTCGACAGTGTTCATCTAGCAAAAGCCGTAAGTAGTGAAGCTTATTTGCAAGCTTGTGACCATGCCCACGAAGTACATGCTGGGGTTGCCAGTATGACTNAATATGGACTCACGCTCCATACGACAGCGTCAAGGACTCTTTATACCTACCTTGGTGATCCACNGTTCCATAGACATAGNTTNGCAGAAGCGTTAGGGCTTTAGTGAATAGGATCCTCGTTTTAAATGTTTTAATNACNGATGCCTAATTAATTGATTTTAAGGAAAGTCTCTATGCGAATAGATGTTCATACGCATATTCATCCTGACCCGATAGCGAAACCCGTATTAGANAACATGACAGAAACATTTGGTTATCCTGCTGTTGGATTAAATACGGTCGCGGGAATTAAACAACATATGATAAGTTCAGGNNTTGATAAATCAGTGGTCCTTGGTGTGGTTGAGGAAGTANGACATGTTAAAGCAGCNAATGATTGGTTGATCAGCATTCAGGATGACATGTTGGTGCCGTTTGGTGCTATACATCCTGACATGGATGGTAAATCCGAAGAGATAAGAAGATTACGCGAGTCGGGAATTAAAGGGATAAAGCTTCATCCAATGGTAAATCAATATTANCCAGATGATCCGAGGATGTTTGAGGTATACGAGGAACTGGGAGACGACATGGTGGTGGAAATTCATTCAGGACGCTGGGCACATACTAAACCTGGTGAAACTGTATGGGCAGACCCGAGCAGGATTAGGAAAGTAATAGAGAAATTCCCCAAAATGAAAGTTGTAGCTCTACATCTAGGTGGCTTCTATATGCTCGATGAGGCGGAGCGTGAGCTAATTGGGCTGCCGAACGTACTAATAGATACTACTTGGCCACCTGCATTGAAAGAAGTAGGTGTACGNACTATGTTGGAAATCGTAAATAAGCACGGATCGGATAAAGTTTGCTTCGGGACTGATTTTCCTTTAGCTGATATGGCTGAGGATGCTAAATTCATCGAGGATTTGCCCTTGCCTGGAGCTGATAAAGAACGAATCCTCGGTGAAAATGCACGCACTTTTATAGGTCTTTAATTTGGTGATTCAAATTAGATGTATGTGGCTATCTATTTACCTGTCCATACAGGAGCTCTCTTCTCTGCGAATGCCTTGACGCCCTCGGCTGCATCTGCGGTATGTAATATCAGATCTCGTTTAGTCTGGGCNAACGCGACTCGATTTTCCAANTCCATTGATGCTCCAAGCATAGATGCTTCNTTGATAGCTCCAACTGATAGAGGGGCATTGGCCACGATTTTGTTGGCTATTTCCTCTGCTTTGGACATTACTTCTTCAGGGGCCACCACGTGATTTACTAACATCAGTTCGTGGGCCCGGTTAGCATCTATGAATTCCCCTGTAAAAAGGATTTCGAAAGCAATATTACGCGGAAGTATTTGAGCTAATAATGCAGGGCCGCTGACTGATGCAATACCACGTTTTACTTGAGGCCACCCAAATTGAGCCTCACTAGAGGCTATTCTGATGTCACTCCCTAGAGCTATTCCACATCCCTGGGCAAGACATATGCCGTTGATAGCTGAGATTATGGGTTTCCATATGTTTGCCTGGACGATATACAGGTCGCCTGTACTTGGACCCTCATTTGCTCTATCAGCGGCCATTGCAACTAAATCATGGCCAGTCGAGAAAGCTCTCCCACTACCCGTTACTATAGCGCAGCGGACTTCTGGATTGTGCTTCACATCTTGAAAAGAATCCCACAGGATTTGACGCATTGCAGGATCTATTGCATTCAGCTTCTCCGGTCTATTTAATGTGATGTAGGCTATTCCATTTCTGATTTCGTAAAGAGCTTCTTTTTCTGGCAAAATTGTGCCTCCCTTATATGAGTATGTACCGTTACATTCCGTGAAAATTTCGGTTAAATTATCCTTGAGCCTGTTGGTTTGGTCCCAATAACACCGGTTTTTTCAAGTCTGCCTATTTCGGTTTCAGATAGTCCGAGTAACTCATGATATATCTGGTAATTGTGTTCACCAAGAGTCGGAGCTGGCCAATGCACTAAACCCGGAGTTTCGGACATCTTCCAGGGCATTCCAGGGTACATTTTGGGTCCAACTTGTGGGTGGTTTACTTCCACGAATGTCGAGCGATCTCTATAATGCGGGTTTTCCAGCAGATCAGGTCCACGGAATACTGGCATAGCTGATATTCCGTGATATTGGAGTTTTTCAGTAATTTCGTAGGCATCTTTGTTTGATGTCCATTCTTTGATTAACGCATCTAGATCGTCTTCATTTGCTAGTCGGGATGCATTTGTTGAAAATCTTGGATCTTTCGATAGATGTTCAGCCTCCATCGATTCGGCAAGCAATTCCCATTCTTGATCACTCTTGATAGCTATAGTAACCCACCTGTCTTCTCCATGGCATGGATAGCAATTATGGGGAGCTATATTAGGGGACCTATTTCCGATTCGGTCAGGCTCTTGCCCTGTCATTTGGTAAGCCAAGAGAGGTCCCCCTATTAGTGAAACAGCAGATTCTTGTTGGGATACGTCTATGAACATACCTTCCCCAGTGCGGCGCCGATATCTAAGTGCAGCTAGTAAGACCCCTGCTGCATGAGATCCAGTGATAGGGTCTCCATGATTTATCCCGGATTTCATTGGTCCATCGTTAGTATAGCCAGTCATGTACGCCATTCCTGANAACTGTTCCTGGCCTATTCCGTAGGCAACGTATTTCTGCCATGGTCCACTATTTCCGAATGCAGGCATAGATACGTAGATCAAATCGGGGCGAATACCTTTCAATATATCGTAGGTGTAGCCTAATCTCTCTAAACTACCTTGACGGAAATTTTCTATTACTACATCACTAATGGATACTAGCTGTTCAAAGGTTTCTCTCCCGAGTTTTTCTGTTAACTCAAGAGTGATACCATATTTGCTCATGTGTAGACAGTTGAACCATCCGTTCCTATTCCAGGGTTCCTCCCCCGGTTCGGCGTCAGGGTATGAAACTACGCCTCGTGCAGGATTAACTGGACCCCTGTGAGAGTCGTAAACCCGTAAAGACTCCATCTTGAGGACCTCTGCTCCCATATCTGCCATCAGTTTAGTACAGTAAGGCCCTGCCCAGATTCGAGAGAGATCCAAGATGCGTAGGTTTTTTAAAGGCTGTGGTTTATCCATGGACTATTTCTCAGCTGATCCTATTTGATTTATTTCATTAAGGCTGTAGCCCAGTTCACTAAGTAATTCTTGGGAATGTTGCCCCAGTAGTGGAGCCGGTTTGTATACCCATGCTGACTTTAAACTTGCGCTCGATGAATCATTTAGTTGAGGACTTATGGGTGGCCCGGGATATTTTAATTTCCCTGCTACAGGGTGATCGATAGTTATAAAATAGTCACGTGCTTCTAGCTGTTCCATTTCTAAAATATCTTGCATTGAAGCAACGTATGAAAATCCAAGTCCTTCGTCTTGACCGGCTTTAAATATGTCCACTTTATCATGGTCTAGCAACCAGGGAAGCATCAAAGCGTCGACCTCGTCCGCATTGATCAAGCGCCCTTGACGAGATTCAAACCGCGGGTCCGCTAGCTCCTCGCGCTCCATTATATGGGATACTCGTGGCCAACGTTGGTCGGGCCCTGCAATTATTCCTACGTATCCGTCTTGGCATGGGTATATTCCCCAGGCAGCTCTTCCGTAACCTCGATTACCTACTCGGGAATATTCCACACCAGAATAACTGTATTGCATTAAAGCATTTTCCAGGATGTTAGTAGCATATTCTGCTATCGATAGATCGATATGCTGGCCTTCATCGTAATCCTCTGCGTATGTAAGGGCAGCCAAAGTAGCGACCATGGCGTTTTGTCCTGCTCCTAGCTGGGCTAAGGGTGCTCCTTCTTTTAGAGGTTCTTGTTCAGGTTCCCCTGTAATGTTCATTAAACCGCCAGCTGCATACAGATTAATTTCAGCGGCTTTCCAATCTCTATAGGGGCCAGACTCGCCAAAATTAGAGATCGAAGTCATTACCAGTCTTGGGTTAATTGATTTCAGGCTGTCGTAACTTAACCCTAATCGTTCCATCACTCCTGGCGCGAAATTCTCTACCAAGATATCTGCAGATTCGATTAATTTTACTAATGCTTCGTGCCCTTGCGGATTCTTNAAGTCTAAAGTAAGGCTTTTTTTNGATGTATTCAAATATAAGAACCATGCACCGGTTTCACCTGAACGTTGCGTAGGACTATCGTTATCCTCTCCGATTTGGTCCAGTGAAGGTCCTACGTGCCGCATAGGGTCGCCGAAAACTGGCCGTTCGATTTTAATTACCTCAGCGCCCAGTGTGGCTAGTAGCTTGGTGCAGTAAGGCCCTGCTATGTAATGGGTAAGGTCTATGACCTTGACTCCCGTTAATAATCCATCTTGTGCTATGTCGGAATGAGCAATGTAAGTCATAATAATTTCAGTCTGTTATCTTTTCGTATCCTTTTTAGCAGATATGGCTATTCGAACCCAATGATATTACCTGCATTATCTACATCCATGTCGAGAGCTCTTGGGAGGGAAGGCAAACCGGGTAACGTTTCAATCCTTCCGGCTAACGCATACAAAAACCCCGCACCTACTGATGCTCTTATATCTGTTATAGGGAAAGAATACCCCGAAGGACGGCCCTTCTTGGTAGGGTCATGGGATATGGACAAATGCGTTTTCGCCATGCAGATTGGCAAGTTACCCCAACCCTGGGATTCAAAATATCGTAATCTACGACGGGCCTCGGGTGACCAGTTTACCTCCCCTGCCCCGTATATTTTTCTTGCTAGGGATAACACTTTATTTTCTACGCTATCATTTAAGTCGTACGCGTATTCTATTTGAGAGTTTATCCCGGTGGCTTTAATAACTGAGTCTGCCAACTCTGTCATTCCTTCGCCTCCATCTGCAAAACCCGTGGCGTGTACTGCGGCTTCTGCTCCAGAGGCTTGTGCTATCTGGGTTACGGCGTCTAACTCTTCTTTCGTATCTTGACCAAATCTATTTATTGCAACTACTGCGGGTAAACCGAATCCCTTGATTATATCTATGTGGTGGGCTAGGTTGGGACCTCCTGCTATTACCGCATCGGGGTTTGGTTGATCCAAATTCCGACGAGTCACTCCACCATGATATTTTAGGGCGCGAGCTGACGCTACCAGCACCACTGCGCTAGGTGTCAGACCACTCTGTCGTGCCTTGATGTGCATAAATTTCTCAAATCCCAGATCCGATCCAAATCCCGCCTCTGTAATAACGAAATCAGCATATGATAGTCCCATTCGATCGGCTATTATTGAGTTGCAACCATGGGCTATGTTGCCAAATGGACCAGCGTGAACTAGAGCAGGTTGCCCTTCTTGAGTTTGAACCAAGTTCGGCATAATTGTGTGTCTGAGTACTGTCATCAGAGAACCGATTATGTTCAAAGACTCGACGGTTACTGGTTCACCGCCTCGGGTTGTCCCTATTACAATTTTAGATACACGGTCCCTCAGGTCATTCAGATCAGAGGAAAGGGCTAATATGGCCATTATCTCTGAGGCAGATACAATGTCGAACCTTGTTTCCCTCAACGGACTGTTATTTGATCCGCCAATTCCCGAGACAATATTTCGTAAAGCTCTGTCCGAAGCATCGGTTACCCTTGACCATTGAATACCTGTTGGGTCCAGGTCAGCGATCTGGTTTCTATAAACAGCGTTATCTACTAATGCAGCTAGAAGATTATGGGCTGATGCGACGGCATGGGCATCACCAGTAAAATGTATGTTAATTTCGTCTTCGGGTAGTACTCTTGCCTTACCACCTCCCGTGCCACCGCCTTTGATTCCGTATATTGGTCCCAGTGTGGGTTCACGTAAAGTTGCAACCGTTGTTCGACCTAACTTGCCTATACCTTGCACCAGTCCCACTGCTGTAGTGGTTTTCCCTTCCCCTGCCGGGGTAGGTGTAATTCCTGTTACAACTACTAGTTTGCCTTTTGGCCGCCCTTCCATGACTTTCAAAGCGTCAAGCGAAATTTTAGCTTTGTATTTTCCATAGGGGATTAAAAAATCCTCTGTCAATCCTATGGAATTAGCTATTTCAATGATAGGTTTCATAAGGCCTCCAGTTACGGTTGTCAGGACATGTATTTATCACTTTGATGCCACGCAGTGTGAGGCGTGGAGAGATTGCATGTTCGAATCCTGACAGGCAGGGATAACCCGTTTGGTTAATCCTAGTTATACCTGTGATTCTAGGTTTTCGATATCTTTTTCGCTCAAATTAAAGTATTTGGAATCCGGATGGTGAAAAACGAGAGCAGTAACCGATCCTTCAGGATCCATCATAAAGCCTTCAGTTAGTTCTACCCCTATGTTGTTGTTGACGTCCAACAACTTGAATAGCTTTTCTTGATCTTCTAATCTGGGGCAGGCGGGATATCCAAATGAATACCTTGTGCCCCTGTATTGGGCTCTAAATAGGTCTGAGTTGTTGATGTTTGAGGAATCTCCGAAACCCCACATTTGGCGAATTTGTTGATGCAGAACTTCGGCGAATGCTTCGGCGGATTCTAATGCTAAAGCTTGTAAGATATGTGAATCTAGGAAACGTCCTTCTTCCCGCCATTTATCTGCCAATTCTCTGATGCCTGGTCCAACAGTAGTAGAGAACATGGCAACATAGTCTTTATCCCTAGCATCACCTTTAGGACGACTGTAATCAGAAATACAAAGGCCATCGCGCTGAGATTGTCTTCCGAACATAAATCTATCTAGTTCAGTTTCACTATCACTATCGTAGATGACTAGGTTTTGCCCGTCGGAGCTACAAGGGAAGAATTTGAACACTGCTGAAGCTGTTATGTTCGGGTCCGCCAAGATTAAATCTTCTACTTTTCTAACTGACTCTCTAAGTTCAGCCGCCGAGGGGTCCCCATTTTCGAGAGCGTCCTCGAAACGTCCCTGATATCCCAGGTGCCTAACGTAAAGCATCTGGGGATTTATAAAGGAAAAAATCTTATCTAGGTCATAGTCCTTCACAACATGTACCCGTAGATCGGGGGGTTGCGGAATTGGGAAATCATGGTTGATTCGGGCAGGAGAAACGGGAGTTTCGTTCACTTCTGTAGATGTTTGGCGTTTTTGTTCGGCTTGTAATAATTCGTCTGTTTCAGCCTCAATCTGAGAAGAAAGTTTTTGGAATTCGTCCGAATCTCGTAAAGTATTGGCTAGAGCCAGGCCAGTCATCGCGTCTTGAGCGTAGGCTACCAGTCCATCGTAGTCGGGCCCTATCCTGAGACGTGTGAATCTGTTAGATAAAGCTGCTCCTCCGACCAGTATAGGAGGGTTTATTCCTGCTTGCTTCAAATCTCTAACTGTTTCTACCATCATCTGAGCTGATTTAACTAATAACCCGGATAGTCCAATAATATCTGGGTTATGTTCTCGGTAGGCATCTATGAGGTCTTGAGGTGGGACTTTTATCCCTAGGTTGATTACGTCATATCCATTGTTGGAGAGAATGATCTCTACGAGATTCTTCCCGATATCGTGGACATCTCCCTTTACTGTGGCCAGTAAAACTTTTCCTTTTGCAGCTGTGTCTAGAC
Organism: Chloroflexota bacterium; assembly: GCA_002707185.1. The sequence goes on from PAMF01000022.1 coordinate 15,737, forward strand.
GATCCATGTAGGGTTCGAGGTGGGAGACCGCGAATTTCATAGATTCGGCAGACTGTAATACCTCAGCGACTATTAATTGATTAGCATTGAATTGGCGTCCAACTTCATCCATTCCATCCATTAAGGGCCCATTAATGATAGCTAAGGGCGCTCTTCCTTGAAGGGCTTCATCCAGATCTTCGGCTAAGCCTTCTTTGCTGCCTTCGATGATGGCCATAGACAATCGTTGATCGAGTGGCATGCTTTGGCGGTCTTCACTCGACGTTTTCGGTGCTTTATCCCTAAAGTGATCCGCGAACGCGGCCACGGGGTCATCACCCGTATACCAAATCAAGTTTTCAGCTAATTGTCTCTCATCTTCAGGGATTGAGTTATAGCGTTGCAATAATTCGGAATTTACAATGGCCATATCTAGGCCTGCTTGGACACAATGGTACAGAAAGACTGAGTTGAAGACTTCCCGACCCGCGGGTGGGAGGCCAAAAGATACATTTGATATGCCTAATATAGTTTTAGTCCGAGGTAGGGCCCCTTTAATTAACCTAACACCTTCGATAGTTTCTGCTGCGGATCCGATATAGTTTCGATCGCCTGTTCCGGCTGGGAATACTAGAGGATCAAACATAATATCTTCTTCGGGCACGTTGTAATTTTCCGTTAACAGTTGATGAGATCGCAGGGCTACTTCGAGTTTTCGTTCTTTAGTAATGGCTTGGGCTTGTTCCTTATCGTCGTCTATGCAGCCAACTACGAGGGCAGCTCCATATCTCCTAGCCAGAGGCACCACCGCTTCAAACCTCGCTTCACCATCTTCTAGGTTTATGGAGTTTATAATAGATTTACCTTGAAGGCGTTTTAATGCTTCTTCTATCACTACAGAATCAGTTGAATCGATCATTATCGTAGCTTTAACCTTTTTAGTTACGTGGTCCAAAAAATCTACGACGTCATTCAGTTCATTCCGGTCAGGATCTTGGAGACAAACGTCCAGTACATGGGCGCCATTTCTAATTTGTCTACGACCGACCTCTGCTGCTTCTTCAAAAGATCCTTGGTTGATCAATCTACGAAATCTACGGCTGCCTAATACGTTGGTTCGTTCCCCCACTATTACGGGTCTGGTATCTTCATCAACCACCAAAGCCTCAATTCCTGATACCCGTGTTTCTGACGGTCCTTTTGAAACCCTTGTTGATTTTTGTTGAACGGTTTCCGATAACAGTTGAATGTGCTCAGGTCCGGTACCGCAACACCCACCTATTACGTTCACCCACCCAGATTCAATGAATCTACCCAGAGTGCTAGCAAGCATTTCTGGGGTCTCATTGTATTTGCCATCTTCATCGGGTAATCCCGCATTGGGTATACAGGCAGTTGGAAAGCGAGATAAGCCGGCTAGTGTTCTAATATGGTCGGTCATAAATTCTGGCCCGGTTGCGCAGTTGAACCCAATCCATAACAGGTCGCGGTGAGCCAATGATGTGTATAGTGCCTCGGCGTCCTGGCCAGCGAGCAAGGTTCCCATTGGTTCTATAGTGCCTTGTACCGCTATGGGAATATCTCGGTTGAGCTTGGAGAGGGCACGGTCTATACCATTCAGCCCTGCTTTAACGTTAATGGTGTCTTGGCTAGTTTCAAGTAGCAATAGATCTACGCCGCCTTCAATCAAGCCGGCGGCTTGTTCTTCGTATGCGGATGCCAGTTCATCAAAAGTTATACCACCTGTGACCGAGATGGTTTTGGTTGTTGGCCCCATAGAACCAGCGACGAATCTGGGCTTATTTTCCTGACTGGACTGATCGGCTACCTTTCGGGCGAGTAGAGCGGCCTCCATGTTTATGCGTGAGGCCTCATGGGATAAATCATATTCGGCCAGTACTACGGAAGTGGCACCGAATGTGTTGGTTTCTATAATGTCTGCTCCGGAGTCCAGATAACTCTGGTGTATATCGGATATGATATCTGGCCTGGTTATAATCAAATATTCGTTACAACCCTCGTATTCGGGGCCTCCAAAATCGGCTGGTCCCAAATCCTTGCCTTGTATTGCCGTCCCCATTGCTCCATCCATTACGAGTATTCGTCCGCCTGACTGGAGTAACGATTTCAGTTCATTTATTCGATTATTCTCGTTCATATCTGTCCATTTGCTGATGATAATTCGGATCCAATTGTATCATCGGACTTGATTAAACCCAATGTACGAATTAAATTCCTTTCTTAATCACGATTGAATGGTGGTTTTGGGCTAGCGATTAAACATCGAGGTTAATTCGGTATTGTTCCGTTCTAACCATCGGATGTTCAAATTGATTCGTTCTAATGATTGTTGTATCGTGCGCTCCGCCGCAGGGGTTGGGTGTTGTTCGAAAAAGGATTTGACGTCTTGTAGCTTATCGATTGTGGAGTATGTCCCGCAAATTGATACGAGACGCATCAGGCCGAACCCTCCGCCACCGTAACGCTTGTCGAATTCTTCCCATTGATCTTTAAGGAAATTCCACGCGAGATCCCGACCTTGCAGATTAGCAGCGACGGCTGTTACTACGGTAATTGTATCTTGTAAACGAACATCATCGGTTAAAGAACGATCTAATGTTTCTTGTAGAAGTTCGGGAGAGGAGAAGCGAGTCAGACCTATCAATAATCTGACATATTCTTCTTGTAGATCGGTTCTTTTTGCTAAATTCCATAGTTGGTCGTAGGTTTTGCGATCTCCGTTATGCGCACACAAACTGTAGACAAGTCCTCTAAGATCTGGATGGAGGGAGCCCGGGTCTTCAATATATTTGTCAAAACGGCTTTGCGCCTCTCTTAAGACCAGATCATCACCGTAATTACCCGATTGACTTAGAACTGTACTTCTAAGTAAAGCATCTAAATGACCCTCTCCCGGTTTTTGGTCCCAGCCTATAAGAGATGCTTTGGATGTAAATATTTCCAAGGCAAATTGCCTGTAGTTATTGTGGTAAGCCTGATCCGCTATTAGTGTATCGACATCCCGAAGGTTGCTGGCTAGATCACTCCATACCGAAGCATCGTCCTCATCCTTGTATGCCTCCGCTAAAGATAAGAATCGTGATACCGGTAATAGCCCTGCTCTTGATAGTGCGTAGGCGTCATTTTGGATGCCGAGCCGGTCTGTAGCCTCGAGGGTTTTAGATCGGATAGCTGGTATCAATCTATCCCAATCTTCATTCGAATAGTTGACACGGAAGAAACCTGTTTGAGAGGGATTTACTTTAAACCATGAAGTTGGGTCTGTAGACGTTGGGAAAGGGACATCAGTTTGAGTGTCGTTCAACACCAAAGTAGTTTCATGGGATGATTGACTATTGGATATACCTACGGGAACTTTCCATAACGTTTGATCTTGTTCGTCATCGGAGCCTTGATCATATACAAATCTCTGTTGGCTTAGTCGTATTGTTTGGTCTTGGCTGTTCGGTAGGCGATCAACTTGCAATACGGGATATCCCATTTGGCCGGTCCAAGTTTCCATGATGCTTGTTACAGGCTGATTTGACGCATTCTCTAATGCCGACCACAGGTCTACTGTTCTTGCGTTTTGATACTGGTTTTCGGATATATATTGTTGTAATCCTTGCCTGAAAGTTTCAGGTGTTAAGAATTGTTCGAGCATCCGGATAACGGAAGCTCCTTTGCTGTAGCTAATGGCATCAAAGAGTTGACTGACTTCGGCGGGATTCTTAACCTCTTGCTCTATGGGATGCGAATTCTTTAGTCCGTCTAAACTCAAAGCCCGATTCGTGTCCATATTTACAAATTGGGTCCACATTTGCCATTCGGGGAATGCCCAATCTACTGCTTTTGTGCCCATCCAAGATGCGAAGCTTTCATTTAGCCAGAGATCGTCCCACCATTCCATAGTGACGAGATCTCCGAACCACATATGAGCCATTTCGTGAGCTACCACTTCAGCTACTCGCTGGCGGGTGCCTGCCGAAGAATTTGATTGATCGACCAATAGGGCGGTTTCTCTATAGGTAATACAGCCCCAGTTTTCCATAGCACCGGCGGCAAAGTCAGGGATTGCGATATGATCCAGCTTTGGTAGTGGATAAGGAATGCCGAAATAATCGTTGAAAAAGGTAAGAAGCTTGGCGGAGGTCTCTAAAGCAAACCTACCTTGTTCCTCTTTCCCAGATGTTGTCCAAACTGAGACAGTAGTATTGTTAACCGATTCTTGTTCAATATGAGTCAAGTCGCCCACTATAAAGGCGAGCAGATAAGTGGACATTATTGGGGTCGGTTCGAAATGCACTATCTTGAATCCCTGGTCATGTTTAGCGTGTTCTTTGATAGGGGTATTGGATAGAGCTACCATGTTTTCCGGCACTATAAGGGTCACGTCGAATACAGCTTTGTGCGCGGGTTCATCCCAACAAGGGAAGGCCCTACGGGCATCCGTCGCTTCGAATTGTGTGGTTGCTAAATAACGTGTATCTCCGTTTTCGTCCAAGTATTGGCTTCTGTAAAATCCCCTTAGCTTATCGTTCAAATCACCTGTAAATATTATTTCTAAGGAAGATCTGCCAATTGCAATGGCTGAATCAAACTGTAGGGTTACTGTTTCATTTTCGGTATCATAACTGATGTTTGAAGCGGTAGAGGTTTGGCCATTTTGCGTTAATTTGGCTGTTTGTATATTGATTTCAATGGAATTTAGTTGGATTTGAGAAGTGGTGTCTAACACTTCTATCTCAATGGTTTCTTCCCCAGAAAAAGTGAACTCTGTTAAATCAGGTTGTAATTTCAGGTTGTAATTGATGGGCCTTACGTTGTTTGGAAGCACGATTTTGTCAAGGGTTGTCATGATTATTCTCCGTGTGCAAGCTGTTACAGAATAGGTTAATACTCTGAAAAGAGAATGACCTCATTAGTAGGGTCGATTCTAATAGTGGTAAGTTTATCACTATATATGACGTCGCAGTATAGTCACCATCTACTAGGAACATGAAACTATGGGATCAGCGTATATCAATCTGAACAGTCAAGTATTTCAGTATCCTCACATTTACAATATTATAT
>PAMF01000023.1 GCA_002707185.1 Chloroflexota bacterium
CTGTCAAGGATGGGCCTTGAGAATCCCTCTGATCGGATCTTCTTGTTTATCCCGTGCCTGTAGAACGGCCTGACCAATATGGTATGCAAGTGACAAGGTGCTTAGGACAGCAGTCTCTTCCACTTCAGTCACAGACATGGGTGTTACAGCATAACAGGCTACACAACCCATCTGGATGGTCGCCGCTCGTGCAAGCCGTTCCGCCCATTTGGGACTAGTTACTTCCGGAATTACCACGGTATTACCTTTTTCATCACAAACAGCCAATGGATAGTACGATGCGCCATGAACAAAAAAGGTTTTCATCTGGAATTCAGGGAAAGCTCGACCCATGCCATCTGCATCTACNACTGGTAACCCTGACAACGAAGCNGCTATAAGAGGTTCTAAAGAATTACTCCCGCCAATCTCATTAGAAATGAGAGCCGTNGCTTTTTTACCGGTAAACTCTTCGATGGCTCTCAANGCNCCGAANGATTGTAAATCTCTGACTTTTTCTATTCCGACTGTCGGAGCTCCAATGCCACCAACGCAGATAATTTGAGAATCTGCAGGTAGTTCCGAAACATCCAAAATCTTTACCGGCCCATGCTTTCGAATTAACTCACGGGCTCTTAACCTGCCAATATAAGGGTTGCCTCCCCCTCCAGTCCCAAGAATTCCTGCTCCAATTGATATCGATTCTAGATGTTCCTCTGTTAGTAACCACANTAGAACGTCNCCCTTCCATTTGATATAGCCATTAATTACCCTGATCAGGAACACAAAAAGTATACCATTTAGNAATNCNTGNACTTTTAATANGTTACAGGNCTACTGCGAAGTTACGGGCGNATTAATCCGGATAAANACCCAGGCTAAAGCAGCTACTGACAACAAAGAAGCACAAAAATAGAAAACGGAATCTAGTCCCAATTCCGTAACAATCAATCCCGCAATGATAGGTGCCGGTAACGTGATAAGTTGCTGAAACAGGCTCATAATGCTATTAGCGGTCCCCTGAATACGCCTAGATGCCACATCTAAAACTGCCGCTGTAGCTATATTTCCAGTACCATAGAAAAACGCTCCCATTACACCTATCACAGTTATAAGAGANATACCTTTGCTTGCAAACGGTAATAGAAAATATAAAATTGCCATCATCACGAACGAAGGCAGTAAGACAGTTTTACGGCTAAATCTATCTGATATTACTCCCATAAGAGGTTGAGATACGGCGCCCATCACGTAAAGCAACATCCAGTGAAATCCCAATCCTACTGAAGAGAATCCCTTAACTTCTACCAAGTAAATAGGGAGAAATGTCACAGTACTCAACCTGGCCATACCCACAAGGCTACTGGCTCCCATGACCAAGAAAACACTCGGATACGCTATTAAATCTTTTAAACCATCAAGGTAAGCACGCAAATCCATATTGTTTGACTCGCCTGCAAATATCCGGCGTGTTGAAATCCATATGATTAATCCCAANGCAACTGCNGGTGCCATAGACCATTGGGCTAAACGTTGCCAGCTGACAACCACTAGTAAAGCTCCAATACATAAAGGGCTGATCGCATCTCCAATACTCGCTCCTACTCCATGTAATGCAAGAGCAGTTCCTCTGTGCTCCGGAAAAAAAGTTGACAGAGACGATACCGCTGAAGGATGCCAAAATGCGGACGANGCCCCTACAAAACACAGAGAAANGAGTACCATTACATAAACTGGAGACAAGCTGACTAACAAATAGGCTAACCCNCCTAGGATAATAGATAAACCTATGATAATAGGACGGTTTTTCACAAAAGAATCAGCCATAATACCGGACGGTAAAGTCAATACCCCGCTGGCTGCTTGCTTAGCTGTAGTNAGACCCCCAACTTGGATATCAGATAAACCCAAATCAACTTTTAACAATGGTAGAAACATAGGTAATATTTGCTGGAACCAGTGGATAACAAAATGCCCAAATAAAAGAAATCCTAAGAGCTCTTTCCTCTGGATCCCTGGATTATTAGCTGAAATCTGATCTGTAATTTTGCACCACCATCCTGAAAAATAATTAAATATAACCTATTTGCTGTTCTTTTGATTCAAATNCAAAGATGAANTAATTTACATAGCGAAAATCAATAAGTCGTGACCCCCGTGTTCGGGGTTCTATAACGTATGGAATATTGTTTTTCTTTTATTGTAAAAGCCGCCAAAGCNGCGGGGAACAGAAGCGACCCAGCAATAGCAAAAGGCAATGTGTAGGAACCGGTGAGATCAAAAAGAAAACCGGCTAAAAGTACCATTATGAAACTTCCAACCTGGTGGCACATAAAAGTAACACCAGAGATAGTCGCGAGAACGCGAAGTCCATATACATCCGCCGTAAGAGCCGAAGTCAATGGAACGCTGGCAACCCAGGAAAATCCAGCAGCAACCGCGAAGGCCCACATACCCAACGAAGACGGGATACACACCAACATTACATATCCAATTCCTCGAAGAAAATATACTGCCGCGAGAACGTTTTTTCTGCCGAATTTATCTGACAATATCCCTGCACCAATCCCACCTAGAGAGTTTAATCCCATCATTAACCCAAAAATCAACGCTGCTTTTCCTGGAGAAACGCCTCGTTCTATGGCAAATGGCACAAAATGCGTAGATATCATCCCCGTGGTAACCCCACATACCACATACGCCGCTGATAACTGCCACATCGGCGGAGTACGAAACGATTTTATCCAATGATCAACTTCAAATTCTCCAAAATCACTCTCTTTCCTTTGACTATCTCCCCCCATTTGATATTCTTGATCACCATCAGGCAAAAGTCCTAATGCTTCGGGGTTTTCTCTAATAAATGCAATGGCCAAGGGTACTGCCAACAAAAGAACCAATAATCCTAGGACCAGCCAAGTCATCCTCCAACCCGTAGCCTGGAGAAAATACATGGCAAATGGAACCAATATAAGGCCGCCGGTTGAAGTGCCCACTGTGTTTATAGCAACCGCGGTTGCCCGTTTACGCTTAAACCATTTGGATATCAATGCCATGGTATTGGTCAGAGATGGACCACTTAAAGCAGTCGACAGCAAAAAGCTGAAAACCACCAGCATGAAAAGTATATGAAAAGTTAAACTCAACAGAAGGGTACAAATCCCTATNAAGATTAGTCCCACAATAATGACTCGGCGACCTCCAATATGATCGAAGAGATGGCCCANAAATGGTTGGGTTATCCCGTTTATAAGAAAACCGGATGCCGCTGCTAATGAGATAGTAGTCCGTGTCCAACCAAATTCCTCGCTCATTGGGATAACAAAAATCCCAAACGCATTTCTTACCCCTACAGTTAAAAATGCTATAAAAAAGCAGGTGGCTACTATATACCAGCCAAAAAAGACAGGTGAATTAGAATGCACATTTTTCATGGAGAAGAGCCAACCTTACCGTTGAGCCATAATCGACGCTAGCAAGGCCACCCTCCTGGGCAACTCTGATACCACTATGTTTTCGTGATCCGCATGAGGTCCCTCTCCAACACCTCCCATTCCGTCCAAAACAGGTNTGCCCAATGCNGNTACGAATTGTGCGTCCGATCCACCTCCAACTTGTGCCTCCTCCAAATGTATCCCTAGGGGATCAGCAAATTCTTTAACCCAATTGAGCATCATGGCCGTGGATTCAGTCCTTTCCATTGGAGGTCGATTTAAAGATCCTGTTACTTCTACAAGCGCATCGTTTAACACTGGGCTCGCGTTTAGAATCTCTCTTTCCACTCGTACGGCTTCAGCTGTAGTCGTTACCCTCAAATCAACGAGAGCTTCAGCAAAAGCAGCCACCTGGTTTCGCACAGCCCCGCCCTGGAGCACCCCAACATTCACAGTAGTTCCACGGGAAAAATCAGTTAAACTATGTAATCGCAGAATTTGGTGTGCCATTTCCTCGATAGCACTGATACCTTTCTCTGGTTCGTTACCAGCATGAGCGGCCTTACCAGTCACTTTGACCTGGAACATCCCTACACCCTTTCTGCCCGTCTTTAGAGCGCCTTTTTTNCCTGCGCCCGGTTCTAGGCAAAAAACTTGGTCCGATTTTCTAGCTTCTTCTTCTATTAACCGTCTAGAGCTGGTACTTCCGGTCTCTTCATCAGAATTCAACACAATTTTGATCTTGTGTTTNGGTTGCACTCCATTTGTTCTCAGAGTTTCCAAAGCATGTAATGCTATCGCTATACCAGCTTTCATATCTAGAATTCCGGGCCCATAGGCAAGGCCCCCATTCACTGTAAAAGGACGGTCATCAATAGTTCCCTTAGGCCAAACTGTATCCATGTGACAGAGGAGCATGATACGACCTTCTCCACCCTCGATATCAGCTACGACATGATTACCGACCTGATCTTGCGGAATTACCGTGATCTCGGCACCTAGTCCATGTAATCGTTGAATTAGGTAATCACTTAACGCATCTGTTCCTTGTTTATCTGAAGTGAAGGACTCTAATTCAACCATAGTTTTTAGGGTCTCTAATATATCCTGGGCATTATTCTCCGCATAATTCAAAAACTCTTTCACTTAGCTTCCTCACTATTAGCATCTTCTTCTCTAATCATAGATAGGCCAAACTCAGGGGTCTCGATTAACATTCTCAATACTTAAAACGGATTCTAACAGAAAAGGATCGTACCTCTGACTCTATCTTATATTAACGCTGCCCAGATCAAATTTGTTACATAACGGTGCTATACTCTGGCTAATGTCTCTTGTATCGCTACTATTAGTCCTCCTATCAGCTTTAGCACATTCCAGTTGGAATATGCTTCTTAAACAGTCTGGTGACAAAGAAACATTCGTATGGTGGTTGTTAGTCACGGCCAGTCTAATACTCTCCCCCCTCGGATTTATATTAATTTCTCAAACTNATATAGANCNACANGGATGGTTGTTAGTTTTAACCACCATCACACTGCACATCTTTTATTTCGTATTCCTTGGGAGAGGTTATGCTCAAGGAGATTTATCGTTGGTTTATCCTGTGGCCCGCGGGATAGGCCCTATGCTGACCCCATTCTTNGCTGTAGTTGTATTACATGAACNAGTTCATATATTAGCNATTATAGGAGCTTTAACTATAGTTCTCGGCATTTATTTAATGTTCTGGTGGAATAATTTTACTAGATTTGCGAAGAAACCCTCAGAAATTTTACNAACACCCGGCATAGGGTACGCAATCCTNACTGGAATAATAATTTCTTTGTATAGTCTTGTAGACAAAAAAGGGGTTTCCAGCATTCAACCATTCTTGTATATGTACCTCCTGACTCTTGGAACCGCAATTGGGCTCACTCCATATATCTTATGGAAAGTAGGTTGGAAATCAGCCTACGTGGAATTAAAAAATAATACAACTTCCATCGTGATAGCTGGCCTNTTAACTTATTTGGCATACGCATTGGTCTTAACAGCTTTTTCGTTTTCAAAAGTCAGTTATGTTGCCCCAGCTCGAGAAATCGGCATAGTAGTAGGAGTATTAATGGGTGTAATAATCCTAAAAGAGGATTTAAGCAAACAAAGAATTATAGGTTCACTTGCCATAATGATAGGTGTAATCGTCATAACATTATCGCCATAAAGTTATAAAGTGTATTTCCATTGGGCCATATATGGCCCCCTTAACTGTCAATCAAATATCCAAATNCGGAAACATCAAATACATTTAAACCAAGTTGACTCTTGAATATCGGTTCACTATGATGAGCTAACCTGCGTACAATAGCTTCGTTGTTAGGATCACCGGGTACNTTTGAACTTAGGTTCAAAAAAGCAATACTAATTAGAAATTACCCATATTAAATTTCAATGTATCAGGTGTCCGGCCTATTTGGTGAAATAATACCGATAACCTATCCGGCAGTATGCAAACAAGCAAGACCACATATAGGATTTATTTTGCTAAATATNTTACGGAACAGGAACACCTATGTCACCTAATCAATAGCATTAAACGGATCTCCTATTTTGTAGGGACACTCCGATTCAGGGCTTTGGAGAATCAATTCAGATAATTAAAACAAACACTGGAGACTCATCAACCATGCATGATTACAAAAATTTTAACCTCGGAGACGTCCCGCTCCAATCCGGTATAACACTCCGCAGTGCCCAGATCGCGTACAAAACCTACGGTACTTTAAACTCAAATCGAGATAACTGCATAATTTTTCCTACTTTTTTTGGCTCTCAACACGATGGGAATGAGCCCATGATAGGCAGAGGGATGGCATTGGACCCAGACAAATATTTCATCGTAATTCCAAATTTATTGGGTAACGGCCTCTCCTCATCACCTAGTAATAATCCCCCTCCTTTTGATAGAGCTAGATTCCCATCAATTAACTATTACGACAATATCCAGTGCCAACACCGTTTATTAATTGAAGAATTCCAGGTAAATAAAATAGCGTTAGCTTGCGGATTCTCTATGGGAGCTCAACAATCCTTTCATTGGGGGGCTTTGTTTCCAAATATTGTGGAACGTATAGCACCTTGGTGTGGTTCCGCCAAAACTTCCAACCATAATCTTGTCTTTTTGGAGGGAGTAAAGGCGGCGTTGACAACGGACCAAACCTGGCAGAATGGCTGGTATGAACGACAACCCATCGCTGGTCTGAGAGCAATGGCCAGAGTTTACGCTGGATGGGGACCCTCTCAATCGTTTTACCGCGAGCAGGTTTACCTGGATTTAGGTTTCTCCTCNATCGAAGATTACATCGTACAGGCCTGGGAAGGTAGATTTCTCCAACGAGACGCTAATGATATTCTTTCCATGATAAACACCTGGCAACAAGGCGATATTTCAGATAATCCCATATATCAAGGAGACTTAACCAAAGCCCTCTCATCAATAACAGCCAAAGCCATATTAATGCCATCCCAAACAGACCAATATTTTCCTCCAGAAGATAACCAGATCGAAGTGCAATATATGCCTAATGCAGAAGTCAGGGTAATACCATCAATATGGGGACATGGAGCAGGCGGACCAGGGCGAAATCCAATAGACACTAAATTCATTGATGATAATTTAAAAGAGTTGTTAGACAGTTGATACATTTCAAAAAACCCAATGCTGGTTTATTAACCAGTTGGAGAATGGTTGCAATCTCCGGTTTGGCACACGGCATCAACTCATCCGGTTATAACAAGGGATATGTAGTTTTTATACTACCGGTCATTGAATCTCTTGGAGTCAGTAGAGCCACTATATCGTTCGTATTCGCACTCTCTAGATCGGAGGGTGGACCGATTGGACCTTTAGCAGGTTGGTGTGTAGACAAATTTGGACCAAAATACATGTTCTTGATAGGAGCTATCCTCTCAGGAACTGGATTCATCGCATTGTCTATGACTAACAATCTCTGGACATTCGGATTAGTTTATTTGACTCTTATAACCATCGGGAGTGACCTGGCTTTCTCCAATGCTTTATCTGCTCTGGTAAACAATTGGTTTATACGTAAACGGGCGCTGGCGATGTCCACCTACCATGCAATTAGTTCTTCTGCTCCAGCCTTATTAGTCCCTTTATTAGCCTTACTAATAGGGCTCCAAGGTTGGCAAACTGCTTCTTTAATAGTCGGCATTGTAATTCTCGCTATCAATATACCAATCTTCTTCCTCATAACTGATAGACCAGAAATATTAGGGTTTTTACCCGATGGAGGAATGACTGACTTACCCTCCACAGCTTTAGACAAACCTAACCAAGTTCGCGAAGCGGATCCTCGGGATTTCACATTGATTCAAGCTCTGAAAACTAGCAGCTTTTGGCTCATGCTCAGTGGAAGTTGTCTCCGACTCACAGCAAAAGCAGGAGTGATATTACATATTATTCCTATCTTCGTTTGGAAAGGAATGGATGAACAAACATCCGCTGTCGTTTTCGGCTTTCTATTACTCTTAATGGTTCCTCTATCAGTGATATTTGGCTGGTTAGCCGATATAGTCCCTAAGAACTGGGTTCTATGTGTCACTTCTGGATCAGGTACTCTGTCTTTCCTGCTGCTGGCGATAGGTGGTAATGAAGCATGGTATATTTACGGATTTGTATTCCTATTCGCGATCGCTGAAACGAGTGGATCGAATAACTGGGCAGCCATCGGAGATTATTATGGAAGAACCACTTATGGGCGGCTGAGAGGGATAACCCAGTTCGTATCAAGCCCAGGTGTATTTCTAGCACCGGTCTATGCAGGTTGGTGTTACGATCGAGTAGAAAGTTACTCTGCACCCCTCTGGGTCTTCACAGGCTTCTTTGCTTTAGCGGCTCTTTGTTTTGCCTTAATGCGAAAACCGGACACGCCAATCCAAGAAAACCCGCAGTATTTATTAAATGCTAACTTAAATGTATAGAGGTTGTTAGGATGAGTACTTCTATAGGTATCGTGGGATGCGGCGCCATCGGAAAAAAACTATTAGAAGAATCCAATACAGGTCGCTTTAAAGTTCATATAAGCGGCGTTAACAGCCGATCAGAAACTAACGCTCGCTCGTTTCTATCAAATCTTGATAACCCCCCTCCATACTTAGGGTTACCAGAATTAATATCTCAATCTGACATGATAGTCGAAGCTGCTGGTGGCGAGGTGGTACCGGACTTGGCATCAGCATGCTTCGCATCCGGCAAAAATTTGATGATAATTAGTGTCGGGGCCCTTTTAAAATATCCTGATATAGTAGAACAAGCTAGACTAAGTGGAAATCACCTGTTTATTCCTTCCGGAGCGATAGCAGGATTAGACGGAATCAAATCTGCGAGCCGAGGTCAAATTAATCATGTAACAATGGCTTCAAGGAAACCCCCAGAAGCTCTTAAAGGAGCTCCTTATTTAATAGAAAATTCGATTTCCTTAGCCAATATCACAACAGAAAAGTTATTATTCGACGGATCAGCCAGAGAAGCTTGCAAAGGATTCCCAGCCAACATAAATGTATCCGCCGCAGTAAGCCTAGCCGGCATAGGGCCAGATTTAACGCGAGTCCAAATTATCGCCACACCTGGTCTTAATCGCAATTGCCACGATGTCGAGGTAGACGGAGAATTCGGAAAACTCAATATACATGTTGAGAACATTCCTTCAGAAAACCCCAAAACTGGGCGACTTACCTCTCTCTCTATTATTAGGTCTATCGAAGATAGTATGGATATGTTCCATGTCGGTACTTAAGACAACGGTAGAAAGTTAAATCATATATTCAAACTATCCTTTAATATTAAATTACTAATCGTGTATTGGAGGTGATGAATGCCCGGGCCATTGCATGGTATCAAAGTAGTAGAATTTACAGAAATCATAGCAGGGCCTTTGGCCGGTATGCTCTTAGCCGACATGGGTGCTGAAGTGATTAAAATTGAACCTCCCTGGGGTGATCCATGGCGGCTGATTCAATCCTTCTCTCCAACTGAAAGCCGGCCTTTTTTAGCATACAACCGCGGAAAGAAAAGTTTGACATTAGACTTAACTACCCCCCAGGCCTCAGACATCATAGAAAAGCTTATTTTGGGAGCTGATGTTGTAATCGCTAATTACCGTCCAGATGTTGCAATAAAACTTGGCGTTGATTACAAGACTCTTTACAAAATTAATCCGGCACTAATATATTGCGAAAATACAGCGTTTGGTAGGAAAGGACCAGATGCCAATCGCCCAGGCTATGACATAATTATTCAGGCTATGTCCGGATTAATGGCATCAGAAGGTAAATTATCCGGCGAATCTCCAGAACACATCTGGTCCAGTCCTATGATTGATACAACCTCAGGATTTTGTTTAGCTTGGACTATCTGTGGAGCCTTGTTTGCCCGCGAACGAACAGGAAAAGGACAAATGATTGAAACCACTCTGATGGGCACAGCTTTAATGCTACTTGGAAGCCGCATATCGCAGGTAGAATCCATGGATTTCTTCAACAGAAGAGATACAGTAGAATCTTTGTCAGCAATGCGACAGGCTGGCATACCGTTTAAGGACTTGATAGAAATATACCAAGAAGAACATCCTCCCACATCAGGGACTATGTATTACCGAGCATATCAAACCAAGGACAATGCTATAGCTATCGGTTGCCTTAGCGATCCTTTAAGAAAAAGACTATTAACTATTTTGAATTTAACTGATATGCGGTTCGAACCTAACTATGATCCTCTTTCTCCTGAGGCTTCACAATCCGACCTAGTTTTAATAGAACAAGCGGAATATATATTTAAGAAAAAGACTACTGATGCATGGCTGGAATTGTTAACAAATGATGGTATCCCAGCAGGACCCATAAGATTTATAGAAGAATTATTTGATGAGCCTCAAATTCAAGCCAATGATCTGATCACAGACTTAGAACATGCAGAAGCAGGCCACATCAAGATGGTAGGGCTTCCCGCCAAGTTTAGTGAAACACCTTTAGTCGCCAACCCTCCTCCTGCTTTAGGCCAGCAAACTGATACCATTTTGGAACAGTTAGGCTTTACCGATCATCAAATACATATATTGAGAACCCAACAAGTGATCAAATAAAAAGAGACTAGGGTGATCCTAGTCTCTTTTTATTCCATAGCGTATATTGATTTCTAATTAATCGTCTTTTAAGGCCGGGATAACTTTAGTCCCCAACAGCTCTATTGAACGCATAACGTCCTCATGGGCCATATTCCCTTCGTTACCGTAGATGAGGATATAGCCCGGATCTAAATCTTTTTTCACGTACCTAAGCTTTTCTATTACCGTCTCCGGACTTCCTACGACGATGTTATGTGCTTCTTGCAAATCTTCGTAAGACATACGTTTACCCATAGTCCCTGTTCCGATCAAAGGTCTCGACATCTTAATACGAAGGGCTTCACGTGATTGGTAACCGGGGGGGTCATTAAACTCTACTGGACCTCGATTCCTATGAGCCTCAGTCCATAGAAAAGTCCTTCCTATCTCTTGTGCCTTTTCATCTGTATCTGCTACCAAACATCTCATTAAGTATCCGAAATGCTCTGGTCCGGGTTCAAAACCAACTTCCTGGGCAGTCTCAAAATAGATTCCCTTTAGTTGTTTAGTTAAGTCCAAAAGAGAGCCCAAGTTCATATACGGATATTGGTGTTTAGCAGCCCATATTACGCTTTCTGGGCTCCCCGTACCTGGAAACCAAACAGAGGGATGAGGTTTTTGCATTGGTCTCACCCAAGGGTTAACCATTCTATGAGGGAAATATCGACCTTCCCACCGAAATGGACCCGGATCGGTCCAACATTTAACTATTAAATCGTGAGCCTCTTCGAAACGATCCCGGTTTTCAGTTGGGCTAATACCTGCGTGCAATGTTTCTACTGCAGTACCTCTAACAAATCCTGATATTATGCGACCTCCTGAAATACAATCCAACATCGCAATCTCTTCCGCCATTTTTACGGGATCGTTGACCGCGATAACATTACCCAACATAGCTATCTTTGCACGCTTGGTCACCTTTGCAATAACAGCGGCATCAACATTTACCGAAGGTTTCATACACCAATAAGCCGAATGGTGCTCATTGGACATAATCCCATCAAATCCTACTTCATCTGCGAGGGCATACTGGGTATGATAGTTATTATATAGTACGTGGGCTTTTTCAGGATCAAAGTTAGTGTTTGGGAAATGCATTCGGCCAGATTCATACGGTGCCAAATCCTCTTCCTGTACATGACCATAAGGCTGTTCGGAAAACCAGAAAACTTCTACCATCCTAGTGCTCCTTCTCTATATGTTTAATCGTACCAATAGGGGCAATCCTTTATTCCGCTAGTTATTCATTAAATTCGGGAGACAATAACTAATTTGATAAGAAATCATTCACTGCGTCCAAAAATTCCTGAGGCCTCTCCACCGCAGGTGAATGCCCACAATTATCGATAACTTTAAGATTTGAATTTGATATAGACTTCTCGTACAAAGTTCCACATTCCAACGGAATAATGGCATCCTGCCTACCCCAGACAATCAAAGTAGGAATAGAAACTTTCCTGAGATAATGAGGCAAACTAGGATTGTATAGGTACGGTTTCCAACATAATCGCGAAGCCATCTCACGATTTCCATGATCGATGACCTGTTCATCCGGGGTCATATCTTTGGTCAACTGGTCATAATTAGGAACTTGAGTTGGATCATAAAACCTTTGTTTCAAACGAGTATCACTTGAAACCATGAAAATTTCGGCTATTTCGCCTTGCTCCGGCTTGATTCCAGCTGCATCTACTAACACGAGAGACTTAATACCGGGAGCTCCCATAGCTGCCATTTCAGCAGCGACCCAGCCTCCCATTGATGATCCCATCAAGATATATTGGTCTAGTCCAAGAGCTTGAACTAATTCCAGGTTGAAATGAGCCAAATCATTGATGGTATATAGCCAACCGGGGCGTTCAGTCCCGTTAAACCCTGCCTGGGAAGGAACATAAACGGTATAATTCTTTGATAGTTCTTCGTGATAGCCTTGCCAGCCGGAATTGCCACCGGCTCCATGCAAGAATAGTAGCGGTGGGCCAGAGCCCCCTGAAAACATTTCGACCTGTGCGTCGCCTACAGATACCTGGCTAAGAGCTCCTCCAGTAGTCATTGTCATCAGTTATCTCCATTACATAATCTCGGGACCCACTACACTTTCAACTTCGCTGCCAACCAATACGCTAGGCATATACGAATAATGGCCTCATTCCAAGAAATTTTACCTGATCGACCCCTATGCTATGGCACATTCTGTCTTATAGACAAAATGGTGTCAAGAATCAATATACTTCTTTACAATCTCAGACCCCACTGATATTGTTGGGACCACTTCCTTAGGAGAACAATTGGAGAGAAATTATGACGTGGGCTGAGACCATAGTCCAATCACTGAAGGATTGGAATACTCCTTTTATAGCATACGTTCCCGATACATCCATAGACCGCGTTACAAGTCTTATCGATGCTGACCCATTTTTCCATCTTGTGTCATGCACGAGAGAAGAAGAGGCCATCGGTATCGCTGTTGGTTCATACGCTGTAGGGCAGAACTCTGCTGTTTTTATGCAATCTAGCGGATTCGGAAACAGCATTAATGCGCTCGCTAGTTTGTGTATACCCGCTAGAACCCCGATACCAATTTTTATGAACCTACGCGGCGGCACTGGAGAATTCAACATCGCCCAAGTCGCAATGGGTAAATCCACAAAACCCATATTGGATCTTCTAGGCCTAGTCCACTTCACCATTGAAGATGAATATCGTCTGGACGAAGTCCTTAACGGCGCTATGAAACTTTGTCATGCCCACAGGAATCCAGTTGGCATATGTATGACGCCTATGCTCCACGGAGGTAAAGTTGTATAGATTTGAAGCGACACAACTAATCCTCAGGCACGCAGGAGACCGACCCATCGTAGGAAATCTCGGACCCACTAGTGACGAGCTCCGACATGCCGGACACAGAGACCGCAATTTTTATACATACGGGAACATGGGGCTATGCTCATCTCTAGCACTCGGTATGGCATTGGGCACAGCGGAACAGGTAATATCGTTAGATGGCGATGGTTCACTCCTAATGAATCTAGGGACCATCGGTACAATTGGACGAGAATCACCTAAAAATTTAATCGTGATAGTCTGGGATAATGAGGAATGGGGCCAAACAGGGCATCAACCGAGTCATACCGCTATGGGTACGGATTTGGAACAGGTCGCTCAAAGCTGTGGAATATCCAATACCGCCACAGTACGTGAACTTGAAGATTTAGATGCAATATTTCAAACGGCTCTCAATCAAGATGGTCCTTGGTTCATTGTGGCCAAGATTCAGGAAACAGATTATATGCCCGTAGCTCCAGTGGAACCCGAATTTACTCTTTACAGATTCAGAAATTCCTTCCTCTAAAACAGAACTAACATAAAGAAGAGAGGATCCTTTGTAAGGATCCTCTCTTCTTTGGCAACATTTCTTCGAACTATGTTTAGGTACCGAAAGGAGTCAGCGTCGGGTTTGGATTCAGCGGTAAGTGCTGCCCAAAGAATCCGACAGTTCTGTCCCAAGCATCTTTCGCGGAAGCTTCATGGTAACTACCCCTATCGTCGCAGTTAAATCCATGCCCAGCATCAGGATAAGATTTGAAATCATAGCTAACGCCACATTCTTTAAGCTTAGCCTCAATCGTAGCCGCGTCTGCAGGCGAAGGATTTTCATCCTTCCCACCTAAGTTAGCCATGACTGGTATCTTGATTTGACTGGTTAGATCTATAGGAGCTGCGCCATCGCCGAACGGAGTCAAAATTCTTCCTGGATAGTAGCAAACCGCCGCGCTGATTTGAGGGCAACTGGTTGCTGCCAAATAAGCTATGCGGCCACCGACACAGTAACCCACAATACCAATAGGCTGATCGTTGGATCGACGCCATTGGCTACCCTGAGTCCATTTTATTACCTCGTTAATATCTTCAACGATCTCATCGTCTCTGAGAGCACCCATATATCTGTTCCTCGCAGGAACATCTTCTTCACCGTAACCCAACATAGGATTGGGATGTTCCCTATGGAACAGTGTTGGGGCAACCGCTATATATCCGGCAGCAGCAAATCTGTCACACACGTTTTGTATATGCTTATTTACGCCGAATGCCTCCTGAGCAACTATAACGGTTGGAAAACTACTACCAACAGTAGGTGCCGGATAACTAACATAAATGACCATGTCCTGACTTTCAGCACCTTGGTTCTCATCATAACCTTGCCCCGCCTGATCGGGATTTCCGCCTGCAAACCGAAGGTTTTCCCACATTGATGGCATATCTTTCCTCCAAGTTAACGAAAATATTGATCTTCTGACTAAGGGTCCATCTCCCGTCAACCGCTCTGACGACCTACTTGATCATCCTAGACGCTTACATTATGCAAAGAGCTTGTGACCCTGCGCTGGCCAGATTTTAGCAAACCTATAGCCAACACACAAGTCACGGCCATACTCCCAAACAATTGGCCCCCCCAGACAGACATAAATGGCTATTCGATATTTAGATTCTAGAATCGACTTACAGAATTTTATACATCATCTTTGTATCTCTCATGACTTCTTCTCCAAAATCGTTGGCTACATCTCTCCAAACAGAGTGGATGTGATTAGCTCCATTTTGGATGTTAACGAATTCTACGATGAAATTCCCGCCATGTAATCGGTAATAATGGTCCCGACTGCGATCACTAACACCAGACCAGACCAATCGAAAATCGTCAACGCCTTGTTGACGGATTTGACCCATTTTCTCCTCGGCTATATCAGAACGCATTCCGTTGACGTATTCAGCTATCAACGATAATAGGGTTTCCTTTTGCGAACCACTCAGTTCAGAGCCAGGCAAGCCTTCATTGTCATGAACTACCGCCCTACTAGAGTTGTACATAAGAACGTCCCAAGGCGCTTTATCATGGATAATAGCTTTAGACTTCTGGTCTTCTGTCAAACTAGATATTAACTCTACAGCCAAATCTTCACGCCGGTCTAAAATTCGAAGTCCTTGTTTATCGCCTTTTAATACTTCCGCAGGATTGGCGCCAAGAAAGAAGGGTGTGACAGATATGACCTTATCTCCCCAACAATTGATATGCAGAGAAACATGATGACCTTCGACTCTCCAACCCCATGGACCTTCGCTACCAGGTTGGCCAAAAACAGTCCAAAAATACAATTCAGGGTTTCGATCCCAATCAGCCGTACCTTCTTCTACTTCCAATGGACCCAAAACCAGCTCATGTTCCATAATTTGCTTGGCTTTTAACGCAGTATCCGGAGCCAACGTGACATCTAAAATCGAGTATGCAAGATCTCTTTGAGTAGGATCCATATCGCGGAGTGGCAAACCATGTCTATTAAGCGGAGGATAATACCAAAATATCCTCTCTCCATCGACAAAATCAAATGTAGCTTTAGCTTTCTGTTGGGAATTAAGGCTGCCTACCCAATTATTGCAAGCCTCAGCAATTTCCGTTGTGATTTTGGCATTACCTAAACCTTGAACAGTTACCATTAGATTTCTCCTTGGTGGTTTTAAGGGTTATTCCCAGATTTTAACAACAATAACGTTGTACATAAGCATCGAGTTTAGAGGCAGCTAAATTACCTGTCAACGAATTCAAGAATTCAATTACTACACGACACCTGTATACATTAAGCCCTAGGTAACAAACGTCTATCGATGACACTTGAACCACTACAGCACTGGACGACAGCCTTTGCTTCGACAATTTGCAGTCCATACAGATAGGACACCTAATAATGTCGCCATCCGTTGCTTTAGGAAACGTTTAGCACGAACCCCAATGCAGATTCGAGTTCTTCCAAAGTGACAAATCCTTCAAAACATCTATCTACCTCTCCGTCACTATTTATAACAAATGTCCACGACTCATTAACCCAATCGGCTAACTGAGTAAACCCCCATTCTTCTACCGTATCAACCACTCTTAATCTATCCACGTCGCCTTCGATTTCAGAGGGATTATCATAAATCTCGACNTGAATGAAGTTAGCTTTATTAAAGTACAATTCTTTAAGAGCGGACAGAGTATCTACTTGCGGCCCACAAGTGGGGCTTGTACAAAAAGCAGGGGACGAAAAAACGATCACATCAGGNTTNCTATCCTGAAGTGCGTCTACTAAGGATATTTTATAGAGATCAGGATCCGGAGAAAAATCCGTAGTAAGAAATGCTAATTCTTTAACNTCGTATAAAGTCGGTGTCACGCTCTGTGGAGGCACATCTCCGCGAGAGGGAACAGGCAACTTTTCGNCAATATCTAATTTCAGACGTCCTATGTGTTCATCTCCCTTAACCTGTAACAAGAGCTCCAACTCCCATAACCCCGGCAGAATAAAGTCCATATCAGCACTGTAAGCACCTCTCGAGCCATATGGCCAGCTATGATATTCCGCCGTTTGTGTTTCCATTACACTGCTTTCNGTAGTATGGCGGATAGTGAACTTTCCAATTGGTGCTTGGTCTTTTGTCAAATCAGCATTAACTAACAACGAAATTCTTTCCTGACCTGCCTGAAGATTTTTTGTAACTAAAATGACATCGACCAATCCTAATTCACGGTGTGTACTAGGGACATTGCAACTCATCGATGCCGCAAGAATTACAAACGAAATTATCGCTAAGCAGTTTAATTTATTTTTAAGATAGGTGCCCATTTTCGAACAATCATTCCTAAAAGGTTTTACAGCTGTTCAACATTGTATATCGACCTATATGAGAAAAGTTAAACCGTAATGTAACAACAATGAAAGCCATAGAATCACTCTCGAAAGGTGCCCCATCTAGAATGGTCATGATCAACTCCTTCTAGGGCAATGCACTCCAGAAAAATGATCGGCTGAATTTCAAATCCTGCTGACAGCATCTACCTGTGTTAGACTTTGAAACAAAGAATGTTGCGACTCCAAAGTTGATTAATAGTGGTTTGGTATATCAGTACTAAACCATCCATGCATACTTATATAGCGCATCCAGAAGTCCAAGTATGACATCTAGTTCCGGTGAGTTAAAGATAGGAGATTCATATTGCATAGTACTACGAATGCAATTAAAACCGCACAGCAGGTTATCGATAACACTTCAAAGGTAATCGTTGGGAAACGAGATGTCATAGAGCTAGCTGTAGCCACATTGATCGCACAAGGGCATCTCCTTGTTGAAGACGTACCCGGAGTCGGGAAAACCATGTTGGCTAAAAGCTTAGCCACCTCCATTGGTTGCAATTTCAACAGGATTCAATGCACGCCTGATTTACTACCCAGCGACATTACAGGACTTTCAATATATAACCAGCAAAATGGTCAGTTTGAATTTCGGCAAGGACCACTAATGTCCCAAGTGGTGCTAGCTGATGAAATAAATCGGGCTACACCTAAAACCCAATCAGCGTTGCTAGAATCTATGGAGGAACACCAAATCACAGTAGACGGGGTGACCCACCCTCTCCATGCTCCATTCATGGTACTAGCAACCCAGAATCCTATCGAGTATGAAGGTACATTCCCTCTTCCAGAAGCGCAGTTAGACCGATTTCTAATGCGCATTAACTTGGGATATCCAAGCGTTGAAGAGGAATTAAAGATAATATCCGAACAAGAGATAGCCCATCCCATAACGGTACTAGAGAGTGTAACTACCCCAGCTGGTATCGTGGAGATGCAGGAAGCCGTTAACGCTATATATGTGGACCCATTGATCCGAGAATACATTGTCAAACTAACTGAATCAACCAGATCTCATCCTGAGGTTTACCTTGGAGCTTCTCCCCGCGCTTCCCTGGGATTATTTAAGACGGCACGGGCTCTAGCTTTGATAAGAGAAAGAGATTACGTAATCCCAGATGACGTGAAATTTTTAGCGCCGACAGTTTTATCACACCGGATAATACTCGCATCATCGGCCAGAATGCAGGGAATACGAAGTATAGATATCGTAAATAACCTGCTCTCTGAGTTAGCAATCCCCGGCATTGCTTTATAATCTACTGTCGTATCCCCTGATGTAGCGTAAGAATGTTTAATCTGAATAAGAAAAAAATCGGGATAACAGTTTTTCTGTCCCTTCTCCTTTTTTATTCATTGGGCACGGGATTCCCATTTTTCTACAGGTTCCTATTTGCAACAATAATTTTGTTACTAATCGGTTTCATGTGGGCCTGGTTAAATTTACGTGGGCTTGAAGTAAACATTGACCGACGCACCACAAGGGGACAAGTAGGTGACTACCTAGATGGGCATATTCAAGTAATAAATCGAAATCGAATTCCCAAGTCCTGGTTAGAAGTCAAAGAGATCACCGATTTGCCTGGCCATACATCTGGTAGAGGAATAGCCTTGGTAAAGGATCAACGAAGAAATTGGAGAACTCAAACATATCTATCAAAAAGAGGAATTTACACCAGCAGGCAAATAGAAGTAACCAGCCAAGATCCATTTGGATTGTTTCAAATGAGCCGGAGATTTCTTAAGAATCAATCCTATGTGGTTTTTCCCAACACTGAACCACTTACAGATTTGGACCCTCAGTTAGCACATCTACCGAGTGACACCCGATACATTAGAGCAGCCGATCACATCACACCGGATTCATCATCCGTACGAGAATATGTTCAGGGAGACAGTTTTCGAGCAATACATTGGCCATATACAGCCCGTATGAATCAGTTAATGGTCAAACAATTCGACATCGGTATATCCGCAGACACATGGATCGTTCTGGATATGTTTGAAAGGAGCCATGATCTAACAGATCCCCTAGATAACACTGAGGAAATGGCAATAAAAATAGCGGCTTCCCTCATACAGCGAACAAACGAGTTAGGGATATCCACTGGATTGGCATCCAAAGCGGAGCGGGATTACTTTCTTAAACCTGATACAAGCCCTGACTACCTACCTCGGCTGATGGAATCATTAGCTGGAATTCAAGCAACTGGGAAAACCAGGCTTGAAGAACTAATCTATGACATAAGGCCTCAGCTTAATCAATTCAATACGTTGAACATTATAACTGCCTCGACCAGTCCGGAATGGATCCCCGCATTGAGAAGCTTAAAGCGAGAGGGAATCAATACATCAGTGATATTCGTAAATCCCGTTACCTTTGGATCCACGGAATCCATACAATCAATCTTGAACATGCTGTATTCAAATGAAATTCGCACCTATTCAGTCGGAAAAGGGGAATCTCTAAACGTGGCACTCCGCAGACCTCTAGATATTAAAAATTGGACAAAACATGATTTACCCGCCATGTCGACTCTAGGTAACCCGTCAATATGATCAGGGAAAACCCATTGGACAAACCCGGTCTTACCGTGGATCATGGGCTACTCTTACTATCCAGATTAATTGGCTTTTGGAGACCTCGGGACGGATGGTTAGCGTTAACATTACTAACGTTAAATTTGATGGTCGTAGCCTGGTCGGTGGAACGTGCAGATTGGGTCCCTACTCCCAATTTGGCCGGTTTGATGTTACTGGGAATACTTACTTCATTGATTCTCTCCCGGTTACCTTTCAACGGTATCGTCATCATGCCTATCGGATTCTTGGTCGGAGCCTTAATCATTATAGGAAAGCTAAGTACTTTCCAAGACGGCTATCTAGAGCTCACTAGTACTACTGAATTAATCAATAGATTAGAATCGTGGTTCCAGGCTGCCAGAACAGGTGGCATGAGCATTGACCCCGCGCCATTCGCCTTTGCTCTGATGACCATAACTTGGAGTTCCGGACTGATATCCAGCTGGTTATTTTGTAGAAAAGGAAATTTCTGGGGAGTGTTCATAATCGGAACTGCGGGGCTTTTATCCAACCTAACATTTCTGCCCGGCTCCGCAAGTATCCATCTGGGAATATATTTGTTAACCGCCCTCCTGCTCGTAGCTAGAATTCAATCGGTAAGACGGAGAAGCCATTGGGACAAACATAACATTCAATATGACCAACATCTAGGTATCTTAGCTATCTCCGATAGCATTTTAATTGCTATAGCAGTAATGATCTTGGCTTTCATATTACCGATCGGAAATCAATGGGGGCCCACCAACACAGCATATGAACTAGTCCGAACACCTTTGCTGAGCTGGGAAGATGATTTCAATCGGCTATTCGCTGGGCTCCCCGCCCGTAAGCCAATGCCCTACCGAATCTGGGGAGATGTAATGGCATTCCAGGGAACCATTAACCCAGCGTCCACACCAGTTTTATTCGTTCATTCTCCAACACCCTTGTACTGGAAAGCCCGAACATACCGAACTTACACCCCTAAGGGCTGGGCATCCCTAGATACCGTTTTAAAGCCGCTGGAGTGGAGTCCAACATACTCTAAACCCAAACCATACCTGAAGAGGGTTGACGTTAACTACGCCGTAACGCATAACTACGGAACTAAAAATCTTTTCATCGGCGGTCACCTAAAGGAGGTAGACAGGGACGTCAGGATAGAGACATATGACTCACCGATTTATATCCTCACTCCTAACCAAATCGACTCATCGGATGGAATTACTCCTGAAGTCAACCTAATATTAGATCGCATAGAAGATCTTACGGTGCAATCTCCCTCCAATCTGACATCCGAAGAAGTTCGGAAGGCCCTCTTACCCGGATATCGACTGGTATCGTTAGAGACCTCTAGCTCAGGTGATCAGGAGATCGGAATCGCCGAGGTCATCCCTGCTCAGCCCGACATACTATCCATACAATCAACCAAACCTGCTATTAAAGCTGGTGAAATTACTCAAGTCACGGCATCGATCTCTACGGCTAATAAGCATGACCTCAACCTAGTCTCGACCGCGACGCCCAGCTGGGTTTTAGCTAGATACACTCAATTGCCACCAGAGTTTCCGGAAAAGATCAGAGATTTAACACAAAACATTACACTCGGGTTCGTAACCCAATATGATAAAACCAAAGCTATAGAGACTTACCTGAGAGAAAACTTAACCTATAACTTAAGAATCCAGCCTCCACCGTATAACGTAGATGGAGTAGCCCATTTTTTGTTTTCCACTCAAGAAGGCTACAGTGAGTATTTTGCTTCTGCGATGACAGTAATGCTGAGGACACAAGGCATACCGGCGAGGTTAGTAACGGGCTATTCAGTTGGCGACAAACTACCCGAAGATGATATTTACCTAGTTCGAGATAAGCATAGTCATGCTTGGGTTGAGGTATTTTTCGCTCAATATGGATGGATACCCTTTGAACCCACTCCCGGAGAACAAATTCCCCTGGTGACAACGCCGTCTCCTAAACCCAAGTTAAATGTTGCTGGAGAACCTTATACCAGCGTTGACGACCTAGATTGTCTGAACGAGGAAGACTGTGAAGACGATGATGATATGTCGCATGATAATGGGGCGGGTATTAACGGAAATCTTTCCATCTGGGATCGATTTATAAATCCGTATTTGCCTTGGTATTTAGGATTTATGTCAATGTCGACCATTTTGACTATATCTATCTGGATCTTCTGGGCTAAAACCATGTCGGCCTCATCTAACCCGGTGATAGTTTTCCAGAAACTTTTATTTTTTAGTAATATAAGTTCAATTGGAACAACCAGACATTTGACTCCCTATGAGTTACAAGCACTCCTTAATCCTATGTTGCCAAAACATCAACCGGAGTTGCAGATTATTTGTAGCAACTATGTTACGAGTCTTTACGCCAAAAAAGATTCCTCGGAACATGCTAACGAAGGTCTAGCTAACTCCTGGAAACAAATTAGGTTTCCGTTACTAATCCAGGCTTTATTAAAAAAGAACTCATGAGTCCGTATTCCTATTTTGTCGTGCAGCAACCGCTTGGCTGGATGGCACTTTTAAGTACGACTAAGGGACTCAGACGTTTGAGTCTTAAGCCACACCCTCAAGAGGCATTGGACGCATTGGGACCATCACTGGAACTAGCCACATTGGAACCTGAGGTTTTTGATTCGGTGTTGAAACAATTTGACCGGTATTTTAAAGGTCAAAACGACGCTTTGGACTCTATCGAACTAGACATAGAAAAATCGTCTCCCTTTTTTGAAGCATCGTGGCAGGCGTGTAGATCCATCCCTCCAGGCGAGACGCGAAGCTACTCTTGGCTGGCCACTGCCGCTGGCCGCCCCAATGCTGCGAGAGCAGCAGGACAAGCGATGGCTAGGAATAAGATAGCCCTGATTATCCCCTGCCACAGAGTAATTGGGAGCAGCGGGAAATTACACGGATACGGCGCAGGAGGGTTAGAAGTTAAGTCTAGATTATTAGCTTTAGAACAGGGTTTTGTTTTTCATTAAAAATACACGCGATATCCCGATACATCGCTGGGATTTGTGCCAATGCTTTGAGGAGGATTATAATCCCTCTGTAAGATCGACGGTTTATTATCTCGAATAACATAAATGGTATTACAAAGAGGAGATAATCAGATGCCAGACAATAAATCAACCTCCTGGGTACACGGTAGCGCCATGCAGGTCGAATACCTGGCACGCATAACCTCAGTTAGGCACACTGGACCTTTTGTAAGAATAGAAGGAATGGGTGGTCAAAATACATGGGTGCATTTCCCCGTTCCAACCCCTACAACCCAAAACGGATCTCAGACTACCGCTACATCCGCACTGCTTAGCTTCAGAACACGTTCCCACGCTACAGTTAACGAAATAATAGTCTATGACGGCGAAAAACGTATCGCAGAACACATGGACATTGATTTGAAAGGCGATCATCTGGACGGGAAATTCGATATTCCGGGAAATCCCGAAATCAACTTTGGTCTCAATATTACGGTCGGTGTGACGTTCGACGAAGGCGCACCAGATACAAGATCCATGCAAATCGAAATCGTTGGCGCTGGTATAGAATTTGGAACTTAACAATCAACTATATCGACATACAATTATATATCACACCAAAGAGATGGATAGAGACATCCTAACGGTACGCTAAATAAAAGGGACCAGGACTAGGGTCTAGAATCCCCTTTCTCCACCATTTACGTGAATTGTTTGCCCTGTAATGAAACCATTCGAACTAGAGCACAGGAAGCGACAAATGCTGGCTATATCATCGGGGTCTCCCATATGACCAACTGGTATATCCCCCAAACGGGTGGGAGGTCTAGTACTCGGAGATTGCCCCGGCCTTGTAGTATCGATTAGCCCAGGAACTATACAATTAACCAAAATACCCTCTGGTGCCAATTCAGTTGCAAGGGCTCTCGTCAAACCGATCAACCCGACTTTAGCAGCAGATATGTGTGCTCCACCGTGACGGCCTTGAAAAGCTTGAAGACCACTGACATTAATGACCCTTCCCCATTTGCGTTCTATCATCCCTGGTAAAGCGGCTTTAGTGCAGAGAAACGCAGAATCCAAATCAGTAGCTAAAATATTTCTCCAATCTTCATAAGTCATATCTATAAAGGGCTTATGAGGACGTGTCGCGGCATTATTAACCACAACATCAATGCGCCCAAAGTCAGATAAAGCCTCGTTTAGCATTTGATCAAGTTCTGCCTTATTTCCGACGTCAGCTAGAAATGCTGAAGACTTCCGACCAATAGCTTTAATCTCGCTAACTACGTGGTCGACCTCATCCTGATTAGACCGTGCATTGATTATCACATCAGCCCCACACCTAGCCAGTTCCAATGCAATAGATCTACCTATATTACGTCCCGATCCCGTTACTAGGGCAACTTTACCTGACAATTCCATCGTTCATCCCTCTCCAAAATATGATTGGGCCACCAACCAAATTGGCGCTTAAAGCCCATCGACAAAAACCATCTTGGAAGTGGCTGCTTTATGTCGAATCGCTTTTAAATCCTTGTAGTGTTCAGAGTGATACCATTCTTTAGCTCTTTCCATATCATCAAACTGTATTACGACCAATCTGGGCGGAACCCAGTCTCCCTCTACCTCTTCAATAGCCCCGCCTCGAACCAAATATTTCCCGCCGTAACGTTCCACAGTCTCCGGAACTCCCGCTCGATATGAATCATATTCTTCAGGATTGTTCACTTCGATTTCAGCAATTACATAAGCGACCATAGCACCTCTCAAAATATATTAACTAAACTTACAATTTGTTCAAACGTNATTTTTATNATAGCGATAGATTCTCCAAATACCTACACTTTTAATGCAACCACAATATAATNAAGGATCNAAAATTNAGATTTTAAAGNGATTGGCGGTCTGTGAATCCGACGTTAGTCTCATGCCAAAAGGCGACCGTACTTTCGCCAGATATCCAACACAGATATATTAACCGTCCATCTCTTTCGGCGGGAAAGTCCACTAGCCCCATCTCAATATTTCTCACCAAGATCCCTAAATCATCTATTCCTTTTAGAACTTCTTGCATATTGGCAGTTAATCGATCAACTACTTCCCTTGTGCNNAAAATAACCTCTTCACTACTTGAATGCCCATTGTTTCCCCGATTCCTGAGCAAGTCCGCAAGGGTTTTTTTATGATTAGCTAAATCTCCGTTAACCATCCTAAGGTTCTTAAATTGCTGCTCCAACCAGGGCAATAAATGATTGGCCGTTTCTATAGAATATAAATGTTCCTTCATGACAAACCCCGTCTCATCAGATTATATTTGCCTACTGATNTCTTTAATNGGNCCAGCGCCTTTAAATATCAAATAGCGTACAATGATAAATTAANCCGATTCCTTTATCTATTATGTGAGGACAAATGCCAATCATCAACAATCGAGATGCCCCTGAAGTTCCCTGGAGACCTGGTTATCGCAAATGGGACATTACTCTGGCGGAGCATGGAGTGACAAGCACTCTTAGTATCAACACGGCAGAACCTGGATCAGGAGCTCCTTTACACACACACGAAATGGATGAACTTATCNTGATTATTGAAGGNCAAGTAGAGGTCCGTATTGACGAAGAAGTACACATAGTTGAAAAAGATCATACCCTTGTTATCCCGCCAGGTGCGGAACATGGGTTTAAAATAGTGGGAGACAAAACTGCGAAGCTGTTAGTCTTTTTCCCAACACTGGATCCCTATGCCCCCGAGCATACACACTACCTNGAAGGCTCTGCTCCGTCTTCCACTGTCACATCTTGATTAATTAAGACCTANATCAGCTACGAACATCACGATCCACAATTTAGAACGCTTTAAGCTTTCCTTAGATGTAATCGATAATGGAAGCGAATAAGAGCCTCCCCAAGGTATAGCACAAAGTGAGGGAAAGTGTCTGCTACTAGTAGAAAGAATTATTTTGAAGAATCTGATCTAGTTCTACTTTTAGATCGAAAAAGCCGTAAATATCTTATTACCCTCAATCGAGAACAGATATTCCATAGCCACCTNGGCCAGCTGTTTCATGATCAATTAATTAATAAAAGCGTCGGTGGTTGGTACCGAACTGACAAAGGACATGTTTTACTTGCCATCCGACCAACTTTGGGTGACTACGTCTTGGAAATGCCTCGTGGACCTCAGATTGTATATCCTAAAGATTTAGGATTAATAATAAGTCTTGGCGACATCTTTCCCGGTGCCACAGTTATAGAGTCTGGTCTCGGGTCTGGATCGTTAACTCTCGCACTCTTAAGGGCNGTGGGTGATTCAGGTCAAGTTACTACNTATGAAATCAATGANAGCGTTATACCTAAAGCCCTTAATAATATTGNGAAAATCTTACCCAATGCTAACAATCTTCACGTCAAAGTGGGGGATATCTATATAGATCTTACGGAACGAGACGTGGACAGGGTCGTCTTAGATGTCCCNGAGCCCTGGAATTCAGTNTGCGGTGTTGGGAATGCATTAATTCTAGGCGGAATACTAATTAGTTTCTCACCGACTATACTCCAGGTCCACCAACTAGTNATGGCGCTACANGATGACGGGCGATTCCAACGGATAGAAACTACTGAAACCCTTTTGAGACCTTGGCATGTAACAGAGCAGAGCGTTCGGCCTGAGCACCGGATGGTCGCGCATAGCGGATTTCTCACGACGGCTGTCAAATGTGAACGGAAAAACATCGAAACTCCAGATATTACGATATCCTAGTCTCCTTCAAAAAAAGTTTCAGCGTNATATTTNGAAGAATANCAAGCATATACGGCGCTCTNGACCNAAATTATGNCCTTGACTATCACATCCAATTTATTGCCNAGTTAATANATTNGAATCAATNGCNATTCACAATCCTCGNATCACTGTGAATCTGATGGCCAGAGTTCATCGAGAGTAAATTCAGTTTCTGGTCGAGGATAAAGACCATCCAATATCCTGATATGGTCTCCAGACAATAAAGGGACAGGATTAAAGTTAAACGCGTCGACCCTGCCAGTAGCACATGAAATCGTGTCAAAACCCCAGAGGTTATCAGTAGGAACATTTTTGCCTTGTAGCAGTACTTTAAAATCACCCAGACCGCCGACCCGCACCAAATCCAATATTCCCGCCTTATTGACTTGCGCGTCCTTGAAAGTGATCCCAGTTCTATCCAACTCTCGGGACCATATGTCCAAACCCAGGTTTTTCAAGAATTGCCTTTGGGTGGTATATCCTAAATATTCCAAGCCATTTGTTCTACCAGATGTCACCACAGCGCTAAAATCAACTTGAGATGTTATATCTTGGGAACCTATATGTTTGAATGGATCATCTATCTGAGTATGTTTATAATATGTGGTCAAACAGCCATCGGGACGTTCCTGGAATGAATAGAGTCGCCTAGCCGTATCACCATAATCTATAGTGATCACGTAGCCAGAGTCCAACACAGAACCAATTTCTGAGGCCCAGCGATCAATCCCCAAATTTATCTCAGCTACCTGCCCTTCTTTCAATTCGACTCCATGTTTTCGGAGACGATGNAATAACTCTAGGGATGAAGGGTTCCCNACAGTTTGGACAAAACTCCCATCAACCATGGAAACAAATATCTCTTGAAACATGCCTTGTCGAACCGTCACCTGATGAACAGGAAATGCATCTAAAAGTTCGTTGGATATTATGCATCCAGTTACGCCAGAAAACGGTAAAGAATAGTTTGAAATGCTCTCGACATCATCGATTAATTGCTGAGTTGGCATTGNACCCGCCACTCTATCGACAGACAAACTGTCGCCACCAATGAAACCATCACCCTCCAATCCCTGNTCCGACCGATAATCTAGNCAAACATATCGGATTGCCTTGGCAAAATCCGTGCTCAGACCAAGAACACGGGAGAGGATATCCCTCGCCAATAATCCGTTGCCCGCCCCTNCCTCTATAATATGAAATAATTCTGGTCTTCCCATGAGATCCCAAATCTGGAAAATCTGCATAGCTAACAAACCACCGAACGCAGGATGTACAGAAGGGCTTGTGTAATAATCTCCGGTGGCNCCAATAGGAGATTCTCCTGTGTAATATCCTCCTTCCGGCCAGAAAAGTGCTATTCCCATAAACTCTGCAAAAGTAATANNACTGCGNAATCGAATCCGNCGTTTGATTTCCGTTTCCGGAAAATTNTNNANAATNTTCATAGNATCTNTCAATTAGTCAATGATTAAAGCTTTTTAACCGGTTCCTTTACAATATTTTGTCATAAGAAAAGAGGAGGCTTAANGCCTCCTCTTTTCTNATTTTTTGTCAATAAAGTTTTAGCCTCTTTGCTCTAATGGGACATATTCAAGGTCCATTTCACCTTTGTATTCGAGAAGTGGACGGATTAGAATATTATTCTCATATTGCTCCACACACTGCAAAGTCCAACCAGGTATACGCCCCAAGGCGAATATCGGTATGAAAATATCTTCAGGGAATCCTAAAAGGTAATAAATTGATCCAGCGAAGAAGTCCACATTAACATATATGCCTCGTGACCGGTAAGGAACCATTGCCTCTTCTTCAACGTAGGTCAATATTTGGAACCAGTGAGGTTGTCCCATCTTTTCGCTCAAGACCCTCGACCGCTCCCTCAAATGCCGAGCCCTCGGATCTTCGGCGCGATAAACTCGATGACCGAATCCCATAATCCTACCGCCGTTGTCCAAAATATTTCGGCAATACTCAGCTGCATTTTCTGGCTGACCAATATCCAGAGCCATCTTCATGACCTCTTCGGCTGCACCACCATGGGCCGGTCCTTTGAGAACCCCAACCCCGGTTACAACTGCAGAGTGAAGGTCCGAAATAGTTGCTGCCGCAACACGAGCACCAAAAGCGGACGCGTTAGCGCCATGTTCAGCATGAAGAATAAAGTCAACATCCAACAGCTTCGTGGTCTCTTCATCTGGAATCGCATCAAACATCATATACAGGAAATTCCCGGCATGGCTGAGATCCGGGTTCGGGGCCACCGGTTCTAATCCCTGCCTAAGCCTGTGATGTGCTGCCACAAGAGTAGTACTCATGGAAGTTAGACGAATTCCTTTTCTTACAGTTGCCTCTGTCGAATTATCATCAACCTCAGGATCAAAAGCGGCAAGAGCAGAAATTCCAGTCCTTAATGCATCCATAGGGTGACTATTTTTGACCAAATCTAGGACCTGAATGACCTCGTCAGGGATCCGCCTATTGTCCTTTAAAACTTTATCAAAATCGGCTAGTTGGCTGCGATTGGGAAGATTGCCATAAAGTAGCAGATAGATGACTTCCTCGAAAGTGGATTTTTCAGCCAAATCGCGGATATTGTAACCACGATAAAGAAGCTTACCTTCTTCACCATCGATGAAACTGGACTCAGTAGTATCTAGATAGACATCTTTGAGTCCCTTCATAATCTCAGGAGCCATATTGATTCCTCCTTCCCGGTTTCTATCAGTCCACGATAGTAAAGACGCATATGCCTCGCTATTGCCGTCGCAGAGACACAAACTTATCCGTAGAATCCAATAGGGGGATACTTCCGGAGTTTAGCAACCGACCCTAGGAGTGTCAAGCTGCGCCACTCCTGTAAAGAGGTTCCGAACACCTGCTATTAACGAGTACCTATTGAAGCGCATAAATGTTGACAACTTTCAATAATCTCAAAGATAATGTGGTTACTTATACCCCGACCCAATTATTAAACAATAAATAGATCGGAGGGTTACTAATGGCTAAACAGGACATCGCTTTGATGGCTCACTTAATGCGGAGAGCAGGTTTTGGAGCAACTAGAGAGGAACTAGAAGCTTTAGTCGAAAAAGGATATGAACAGACTGTAGAAGAACTTCTCAACACCGAAGCACAACCGGCATTGGATAGATACGAACTAGTCAGATATCACCCATGGACATGGAAGCCCGGCACATTGCCCGGTATGGGTTCAGTCGAATGGCTTTGGTTTATGGTGAATACCAAACGGCCTTTAGAAGAAAAGATGACTCTATTCTGGCATCATCTCTTCGCCACAGGTGTGTCCAAAGTGGATCACTACGACGAAATTACCATGATGGTTGCGGAATTTAGAGAAAAGGGGATGGGTAGTTACAAAGATTTACTAATGTCGATGGCCCAGAATCCGGCAATGATTTACTGGCTGGATAACTGCGAAAACCACGCTCATGCAGTAAACGAAAACTGGGGACGAGAGCTCTTGGAACTATTCAGCATGGGAGTTGGCAACTATACCGAAGTTGATGTGCGTGAAGTCTCCCGAGCTTTTACCGGTTGGACAATTGAACCCAAATTGCCCCGAGGGCCAATTGGTCGCCATGACTGGCATTTTACCTACCAAGAAGACGACCATGACCACGGTGAGAAAACTTTCTTGGGTGAAACAGGGAACTTTGATGGGAAGGACGTAATAGATATCATATGCGCCCATCCTGCAACAGCATCTTTCATTGCCCGCCACCTCTATAATTTCTTTGTTGCAGATGAAGCACAGGTACCAGCCTGGGCAGTAACACCTCCTCAAGATCAGGACGCGATAGATACATTAGCCGATGCATTAGTAGAGTCTAACTACGATATACGTTCAACACTGAGAGTCCTGTTCAACTCTGAATTCTTCAAAAACGCTCGATTCGCTCGGCTAAAGAGCCCCGCAGAAGTAGTAGTAGGTACTTTGAAGTTAGTAGGTGGGTTTGAATTCCCAGCTCCCGGTATTGGAGAGATGTCCCGTCAACCCAATTACATGGGACAGGATCTTCTGAATCCCCCAAGTGTTGAAGGATGGCACACTGGCACTGAGTGGATCAATAGCGGATCGCTGATGAGAAGGATTAACTTCACGGCAGATATGGTCGGTGATACAGGCAGGCCCGGAGTTAAATCCATGATAGACCATCTCAAGGCGGACAATAGCATATCTCCCGGTGCTTTCGTTGATTCCTGCCTAGAACTAATGGGTCCTTTGGAAGTAAATAAGGAAACCCGCCAAGAATTGGTGGACCATGCACAGATAAACGGTGACTTGAATTGGGGTAATGAATCCGAAACTTCATCAGAAAGAGTAAGCGAAATGCTCCAATTGATAGTTTCACTTCGCGACTATCAGTACGCATAACCTCACAGAATTGTCATCAGATATAAGTTACTAGAAGGAGGAAAGGTAAATGTCTTCAACCAAAAAGGACCCGGTCATAGTAGTTTTGCAACTGACCGGTGGCAACGATTACCTTAATACGGTGATCCCCTACAATGATCCACACTATAGAGACAATCGTCCTGCAGTAGGGGTCGCTGAGGACCGTATTCTAAAGATTACTGACAACGTAGGATTCCATCCTGAGATGGCTCCTATGCAAAGGCTATATGACCAAGGAAAGGTCGCTATTATTAACGGTGTAGGTTACGCGAATTCACCTAGATCCCATTTCCGATCCATGGATATCTGGCACACATGTGAGCCAGATAAATTAGGTACCGAAGGGTGGTTAGGTCGCGTAACCAAAGATCTTGACCCTAATAAAGAAAATGTTGTCACCACGGTTAGCTTTGGCCCTAGCCTTCCACGAGCGCTGGCCCTTCCAGGAGTACCCGTCGCCTGTGTAGACGATTTGGACACTTTTGGAATGCTACCAACTATTAGTGAAACCGAACAAAGAAACAAAATACTCGATCGGTTTACGCGTTTGTATTCTCCTACCATCGGTAGTGGATTCGTCATGGATTATTTAGGCCAAACAGGATTAGATTCTCTTAAAGCAGCCGATATCCTTAAAGCGGCGCCAGCCAAATACAACTCAACCATTGAATATCCAGACACGACGCTTGCCCGAAAGCTTCGCGGGATAGCCCAGGTACATATGGCTGACTTAGGAACTAGGATCTTATATTGTGATCACGGTAGTTTTGACAGCCATTCCAACCAAGTCGGAATGCACGACAAGCTTTGGCACGATGTATCTAGTGCGGTTGAGAGCTTTTTTGATGATCTTAGAGAGAACAACGCAGGCGAAAATGTCATAATGTTATTATTCTCTGAGTTCGGTCGGCGAGTTCACGATAATGGATCAGGCACTGATCACGGAGCAGCCGGTGCCGCTTTCGTAATCGGCGAAGGGGTTAAAGGCGGAGAATATGGTGAATATCCGTCAACCAATACCGAAGATCTAGAGCAAGGTGACTTGGTACCAAACACCGATTTCCGGAGTGTTTACACTACCATAGCAGAAAATTGGATGGGATTAGATGCCAACCCATTGGTAGGCGGAACTTTTGAAAAACCCAGTTTCATATAACCCAATAAATTAAACGTCCATGATCAATGAGGTTAGAAGATTTCATCATCTAACCTCATTGACGGGACATAAACAAAGCAAAACTCAAACATAAACAAACACCTTTGGGAGGTTACCATGCTGACACAAGTAGCAGCTGGGAGAGCTTACGATTTTAGTCACTCTGTAGGTCGAGGGGCTCAGTCAGGAATGGGATTCAACCAGCCTGTGGCCTGCGCCCTTGGCAAAGATAACGCCGTTTACGTAGTAAACCGAGGTAGTGAAAGTATTAGCAACGTCCCGTGGAACCGTACGGGACTCGGAGCACGAATCACAAAGGTAACTATCGGGCCGGAAGCCGGTGACGAAGAATTCATAGGCGAGTTCAGCAAATATGGTAACGGCGACGGAGAGTTCATCTGGGGATCAGGTGTGGTGACAGACTCGGCTGAGAACGTATACATATCAGACGAATGGCTAAATCAGATTACTGTATTCGATAAGGACGGTAAATTCCTGTCCAAATGGAGTGCTCTTGAAAAAGAAGACGGGGTCCTCCATGGGATCTCCGGCATCACCCTAGGTCCAGATGAAAATATTTATTTAACAGATGGGCGTAGTCATGAAATACGTAAATTCAGTAAATCCGGTGAATTTTTAACCAGCTGGGGACGTCATGGTACCGGCAACGGTGAATTTAACGGTCCATGGGGTATTACGACCGACGCTGAAGGTGACGTCTACGTAGCAGACCACCTAAATCATAGAGTACAAAAATTCTCATCCACTGGTACGTGGATTGCCCAAATCGGCCACCCCGGTACCGATAGAGGTGAACTGCACTTGCCTACCGGTGTTACGGTAGACGCAGAAGGAGATGTCTACATATGCGATTGGAGTTCTAACGGTCAGCATCCCGGAAGAGTACATGTTTTCGGTCCTGACGGTACCTTTGTTACCAGCCTCGTTGGTGACGCAGAAAACTTGTCAAAATGGGCTCAAATGACCGTAGACGCTAATGCGGACTATGTGAAGCGTAGACGTGAAGTTTCACTGAGAAATGCTGAATCAGAATGGAGATTTGCCGTTCCTACCAGTGTACTTTTTGACAATGACACTGACCGCTTGATGGTCGTAGATAACCAACGCAGTCGGCTTCAAATTTATAAGAAATTAAAAAACTACATGGTTCCTCAGATGAACCTTTAAAATACTCTAAAATCAAGAAGGCCTTCTAAAGAAGGCCTTCAAAGTTTCTTCTTATATGTAAAATAAAGGATCGGTCTGAACTAGATTGCCAATACAACCGGAATCAGAAAGTAAGTACATACAGTTGGCTCTAGAGCAGTCCGAAATGTTATGTTCTGACGCCCCCCTCGAGATATTAGAAGCGTGCGCCTCGGAAGCTGAACCAACCAGGTTTATGGAGGATTTTTTCTCCACAGGATATTCTCAATGGTTCTTAGAGAACCGGGGACACCGGTTACCTCAGGAAATCATTAATAATGCAATTTTGGTGCTTTGGCTAAGGGCGTGTCGACTCCATACAAGCATTTTGTTAGAAGAACAGGACCCTGACTGGAATAAACCTTTTTTTTCTGATACAGGGTTATACGGCGAACTTTAATTCCATACCAAACTCTTAATATCTTTTATATTACTATAGTTATTTTGGAGGGATGGCAGAGTGGACGATTGCGCCAGTCTTGAAAACTGGTATACCTGCAAGGGTATCGTGGGTTCGAATCCCACTCCCTCCGTT
>PAMF01000024.1 GCA_002707185.1 Chloroflexota bacterium
TCTGGAGTGGTGCAGGATATCTAAATAACGATTTTCACCCTATGTTACTCCTATCCCGTGCTGCCGCCGAAGCTCCTGGCCTTGAACTTGGTATGGTCGCGTTATTGCCACTTTATCACCCTGTCGAAGCAGCAGAACAAATAGCCACACTGGATGTAATAAGTGAAGGTCGATTTATTCTGGCTCCAGCATTAGGGTGGAGGGATTTCCAATTCAACGCTTTTGAAATTCCTAAAACGGAACGATTATCTCGGTTCAGTGAAGTCACCGAGATAATGAAGTTGCTCTGGACTGAAGAAAAAATCAATCACACAGGCAAACATTTTCGGTTAAACGACATCCCCGGGGGCGGCAAACCACTTCAAAATCCTTACCCCAAGATGTATTTAGCAGCTAATCAGGATCGTGGGGTAAAAAGAGCAGCCAGATATGCCGACGGCTGGTTAATCAGTTCCAGNGCAACATTAACAACGATAAAAGACCAGATCCCCACNTANCAGTCCGANTTAGATAAACATGAGAAATCCGGCTACATTTCAGCTTGGCGAGAGATGTTTATTGCTGAAACCCGAGCAGAAGCCATTGAGATATGCCGACCCCATGTAGAGTGGTTATATAAAGATCGGGCCGCTTCCGGACATAGCCAAGAACTACCCTCTGCAGACCGTATAGACGTTTCTTTTGAAGAGGTCTTGAAAGAACGTTTCATTATTGGAAGTCCAGATGAATGCGCTGACGAAATAAAAAAATATCAAGATCTTGGAGTTAAGGAACTGATATTACGCTGTCAATGGCCTGGTATGCCACCCGACCAGTCAAATAAAGCGATGGAATTATTCGGAAAAGAAGTTATCCCTAGATTCCAATAAACCGGTTCTAGTTTGTTCACTTGGCTGTGTATTCTGGTGGCCGTTTCTCGACGAACGACCGACTAGCCTCCTGAAAGTCCTCAGAAGTATGCAATTTCAGGGGCTGAATATACATATTTGCATCATACAATGACTGGACCCATTGCCGCCGCGTCAACCGAACCCCGGCACGCGTAGCCAACGGTGGCGCTTTCAAGATTTTATTTGCAAGTTCTTCTGCCGCCTCCAAGTGCTGTCCCGTAGGCACTAACCTATTTATTAATCCCAACCGGTAGAGTTCTGAAGCATCAACAGGTTCTCCTGTAATNACCATTTCAGTAACTATCTTGGACGGCATAAAGGCGTTTAACTTNGCCCAAACTCGGGCCCCCGGTAATCCCCTTTTAGTCTCCGTGATCCCAAATTGTGCCTCTTCAGATGCGACTATCANGTCACACTCGGCAGCAATGGAAGTCCCCGCACCNAAAGCATATCCATGAACTGCAGCNATAACAGGCTTCCAATTAATGGTNCGTGCCAAATAACCTTCAGAACTCGTTCCCATGGTACGTTTGGCTTGTTGTTGAGGTGTCATCTGAACGAACCGTTGTTTTATATCAGCTCCCGCGCAAAAGCAACGCCCTGCTCCATGAAGTATCCCTACCCAAGCTTCCTCATCAATATCAAACTCCAGCAAAGCATCATATAAATCAGCTTCAAATTGGTCGTTGACCGCATTCAAAGATTGAGGCCGATTCAACATTATGTATCCGATTCTGCCCTTCCTCTCATAGTTCATCGTTTCGTATTCGACCATCTCTATGCTCCTAGGTGTACTAAAATTCTTTTGCATTCTCAGCGCAATTGACAAAAACAAAACAAATGTTCTATAATAATTCTATATTAGAACATTTGTTCCGGAGATTTTTATGACGACAACACTTTCTAACACTCACGTTACAGACATTGTACCTGAATTTATTCACTACGAAGATACCGGCTGTGAAGTATCTCAGGCATGCTTAAACTGCCCCTTGCCGCAGTGTAAATATGATGATCCTGCCTGGTTCCAGCGTCACCAGAGATTAATCAAAGATTTAGAGGTATTAACAGCAATGCGGTTAGAAAATCTTAGTGTAGAAGAAACTGCTGAGCGTTTTTCAGTAACTGTACGTACAATCTTTCGCATAATGCGTAGATGCCGCGAAGCGGGCATGCATGCGAAAGATTAAAACTACCCATTGCATAAAAGCCTAGATATTATTTGTTGTAGCTAATCAGCCACGGGGTAACCCAAGCCCACGACCCGCGATTATATTACGCTGAACTTCAGATGTTCCTGCAGCAATTTTATGCGAGAAAGATATCATCCAGTGTTCTTGCATACGACCACTCAACGGGGCCCATTTCTCATCCCGACCCAAAGTGCCATAAGGACCCAAAATCTCCATCCCCGCCACTGTAGTCCGTTGGAGAGTCTCGCTTCCAAACACCTTACTCATCGAAGCCTCTCGATTAGGCACCAAGCCTTCACCCTGCATGTAAGCAACATTGTAAGCCATTAAGCGAGCAACTTCTGTCTCAATATACCGATCGGCCAATAAATTTCTAACCCATGGTGCTTTCACCAGGCTCTGTCCATTTTGCTGCCTCGCGGTAGCGTACTCCCTTATCTCATCCAGCAACCTTCGAGACA
This sequence comes from Chloroflexota bacterium, assembly GCA_002707185.1. Next base: position 2,545 of record PAMF01000024.1, read on the forward strand.
TNGCAGAGTAATCTATTCCGGACCTCTCAAAGTCCAAGAGAGTAACCGCAACGTACCAACCTCTATTCTCTTCCCCAACCACGTTACGCCTNGGCACTCTGACGTTGTCAAAAATGACCTGATTAAACTCGTGTCCTCCTGACATATTAACTATTGGTCGAACCTCCACCCCTGGAGTTTTCATATCCACCAATATGAAGCTAATGCCCCGATGTTTAGGGGCGTCCGGATCAGTCCTAGCCAGACACATAATCCAATCCGCTCTATGAGCAAGAGTAGTCCATATCTTGGCTCCATTGATTATGTAGTCGTCTCCATCTCTAACCGCCCGGGTACTTAAAGAAGCTAAATCTGAACCCGATTCCGGCTCACTGTAGCCCTGACACCACTGCACTTCGCCCCGGGCAATCGGGGGTAAATGNGTTTGTTTTTGCTCCTCGGANCCATGAATCATCAAAGTAGGCCCTAGCATACGAACTCCAAATATATCCCTACCCGGTGCCCTCATATACGCTAGCTCTTCATTATAAATAGCTGACCGGACCGGTGAAGCATCTTGCCCACCATACTCTTCTGGCCAATGCATGGTAAGCCAGCCCTTTTCAGCAAGCGACTGCCTCATTTGGCGTGTCTGTTCCCAGTTCCACTCCTCAGGCCATCGCCCGCCACCTTCCCAATCGGGAGGCAGTTCTTGCTGAACAAACTCTCTCAGCTGTTTACGAAATTCTTCGTCTTCAGAGCTAAANTTGAACTCCACTCGAACACTCCTTTTATTTAGAAACCTCTATCCTTAATCTCTAGGTCCCTACCGCCACGCACGTCACTGTCCGAACAACACCTTGGACNGTATGAATGCTTTCAGTCACCAAGTTTCCTACTACCGACATGTCATCCCCATCAATGACCGCGATAATATCATAGGGGCCAGTAACCACATCAACTGTTTTTATCCCAGGTAATTNTCTAAGGGTGCCTGCAACATTTCTAGTTTGACCGACTGCAGTTTCCACTAACAGATAAGCTTTTGTTCCCATCCTGCCTCTCTAGCATTTATTAACGTGAGTCTTCATTCTACGGTTACCCAATTTGAGTGTCAATTTGAATACTACAGTTTATAATTCCTGATTATGGCAAAATCAATGGAACTTCTTTATAACGGCGCATTAGAACTTGGACTCACATTAGATGATAANAAACTATCCAAGTTTGAAACCTACTATGAAGCGCTCCGAACATGGAACCAACAAATTAATCTAACAGCTATCACTGAATATTCATCAGTACAGATAAAACACTTCTTGGATTCACTAACCTGTTTCCCATTGGTTAACGATAAANTCCCTCAGAAACCTATGTTGATAGATATAGGCGCCGGAGCTGGGTTCCCATTGTTACCTCTAAAATTGGCTCTACCAGAAATCAATGTCACTCTCGTAGATTCAGTTGGGAAAAAAACGAAATTCATCCAACATATTGTAGATCTATTGNAAATTCCTGATGTGACCATTATCACGGATAGAGCCGAGAAGCTTGGGCATGATCCCCTTTATCGGGAAATGTTCGACTTGGTTTTAGTAAGGGGAGTCGCAAAATTTCCCACATTACTAGAATATGCGTTGCCTCTCTGCCGATTAGGTGGGGAAGTGATAGCTTGGAAACATGGCGGAATCGAGCAAGAACTAGCACGCGGGGCTCAAGCACTAAAAACCCTAGGTGGAGCTATCCCCAGAATAGAATTGATCACTCTACCTGATTTGAAGGACAACAGGATTCTGGTATCAGTCGAGAAAATCTTTCATACCCCGAAACTATATCCTCGTCAGCCAGGTACCCCATCCAAAAATCCTCTTTAATTATGACTCATATTTGAATCCCTCTATCGTCATATATATACTGGCGTAACATACTTTTATAAGCACCCGGAGAAATGCCTTATGTCAATTATGGTGACCGGAGGGACTGGATTTATTGGGAATCGAATTATACGGAAACTCTTGGACAGGGGAGAGGAAGTTGTCTGCTTTGATCTGGCGCCTCCCCGCGATAATCTAGAGCCATATGCTGACCAAATTAATTTTTATCGTGGAGATATTAGCCAAATCCCGCATTTACTCGAAGCGATAAACACTTTCGAGGTTCATAAAATAATCCACATGGCCGCTCTCTTACCACCTGATACGGAAGATCGACCTCATTTCGGTATGTCAGTTAATATTCAAGGAACTAATAACGTTTTTGAGGCCGCACGTTGGTCAAACATTCAACGTGTAGTATACGCGAGTTCAATTGCAGTATACGGTGTCCAAGAAACATTCGGGGATAGACCAATCAACGAAACCGATCTCTCTGATCCTGTTAACGTGTATGGTATGACTAAAGCTGCCAATGATTTCGCAGCTGGACGTTACAGAGAAAGATACGATATGGATATACGAGGCGTGAGGATCTGTACGGTGTTCGGTCATGGACGCGTAACAGGCATGACCGGAATGATTGGCGGGCTGATGATGTCGCTCCCAGCTATTGGGAAGCCAGTTACCATGCAGTTTGATCCCAGTGAAGCATCTCCGATGATCCATGCGGAAGACGCAGCTGAGATTTTCGTACAAGTCTCCCTGAGTAACAACCTGCAACATCCTATCTACATTAGTGGGGGACACCTAGCCACAATCCAAGACATCGCCAACATCGTGAAGGAATACGTGCCGGAAGCTCAAATAACTACGGGCGATCGTCCTGTTCCCCACGTGTATCTGGTTGATAACAGCCGGATGCTGTCCGATATTGGGTACGAGATGGCCCCTCTTCGAGTTAGAGTCCTTGAACACATGAACGACGCACGCGCAGAGGCGGGACTCCCTCCGTTATAAGACATGTAATAAAAGGGAAAGGGCCGCTGGTTTCAGCGGCCCTTTCCCTTTTATTACATGTCTGTGGCTGATATTACTTGACGAAACCAAGTTGCTCGAAGCTACCGCCAACAACCGGAATTGGATCAAGCTGTAACCAGTTTTCAATCATCGATCCGTAAACTCCCCGGTAATCGATATTAAACTGCAAGTCGCCCTCAAGCAGATCACCTTCTTTCAAGGACGGGTATTCGCTATACATTCCTCCCTTAACTGGATCTCCGATCGCAAGAGCCAGACCTCCGGAACCATGATCAGTCCCTGAACCATTATCCTTCACTCGCCTTCCAAATTCGGTGAACACGAACATCAATACGTCCTCAGATACGTCGTGCTCAGCTAGATCAGCATAGAAGTCAGATATCGCTTGTGAAAGCTCGGTCCAGAGTTTCGGATGTACAGGTCCTTGGTTAGCGTGTGTATCATATCCGCCATGTTGGGTATAGAAAATACGGGTCCCTAAATTAGCATTTAATACTTTCGAGATACCTTGGAGATTCTTACTGATAGCATTATCAGCATATTCTATTGAAGAGACATATCTATCTGGAGCAGTCTTCAGGATGTCCGCTCCCTTTAACGCATCCAAACCTGTTTGGCCAAGATAGTCCATGACCGGGCCAGATCCTATAGCTGGAGCGTACATCCTTGCAAACACATCAAGTGCATCCGTTCGGTCCGGCTCTTCTGATATACCCGTAAGTACACCATATGTCTCTAGAACTGCAACCGATGCTACAGGGACTCCCGGAACCGCTAACGCCCTAGGAAGCCCTCTTCCAAAATTAACCCCCGTAAGCACGTTTTCCCCGTTAGGATCGATATCTCTAATGACTCGCCCAAGCCAACCTTCAGAGCCCTGTTTGTCGGGTTCGCAAGTATGCCAAATGTCCATCGACCTAAAATGAGATCGATTGGGATTCGGATATCCAACGCCCTGGATCAATGCCACTTTACCTTGATCGTATAAATCCTTGACAGGTCGCATAGCAGGGTTGAACCCAAAATTATCGTCAATTACAATAACTTCGTCTTGGGGAATTGCGACGGTGCTACGGTTATCGTAATACAGTGAGTTTCCATATGGAATGAGGGTGTTCAGGGAATCATTCCCTCCGGTCAACTGAATAACTACCAATATGGGATCAATTTTCGTTGAAGTCACTTGTCAGTCTCCTGCTCACTTTGATACTGCAAGAAATTAGCTACGAGTATAGCAGATGGACCTACTGTTAACTATAGGTTACAGCTAACTGAGCTTAATACAAGATCAATCGGCACCTACCTATCTTGACTAGAATGTTGAATCGCCAGTAGAATTGAAATAATGTATCAGAATAAGATTATTTAAGAATCCCCCTAAGGAGGACTCTATGTCGATAACCATGGATGGAGTTGAGCTCGGCGTCGCGATAACGGAAAAAGCAGCTGAAAAGATTAAGTATTTCGCTACCAAAGATGGAGTTTCAGATAACGTCGGCCTCCGCGTAGCCGTTAAAGGTGGCGGATGCTCAGGCATGACCTATGATCTAGATATTACCAACGAGGAACGTGAAAGCGATAAAGTAGTAGAACAATTCGGTGTCAAGGTCATGGTAGACAAAAAAAGCTACATATACTTGGTTGGTACCGTGTTAGACTTCTCAGACGGCTTGAACGGCAAAGGCTTCACCTTTGAGAACCCTAATGCAAAAAAGGCCTGCGGATGCGGAACATCTTTCAGCGTGTAGATTAGAATTACAGCAATAAAAAACGGTGCCCACATGTAGGGCACCGTTTTTTATTTTCAGAACATTGTTGAAGTTGAATAGGAGACAATTATGAACCAGAAGGATTCATACGATCCACAACGGCAAAATATGACCAACCATTTCGGATGGGAAATTCCTCGAAGTTATCTAGATACTAAGACAGAATTCATCGCAGCTCAAACCGATGCAGTCGTACATAATTCGTCTTATGTCGGCCGTTTAAAAGCAACTGGTCCCGATACCCTTGATCTCATCAACCGTATGTCTACTAATCAAGTATTAGATTTAGGCTATGACCGATGTGCACATACTATATTGACTACAAACCGCGGTAGAATTTTAGATCTCATCCATATCGTTAATACAGACGAATCCATACTGGTCCTTACTAGCCCAGGCGAGCAGCTCAATGTAATAAACTGGTTAGATAAATACACCATCATGGAAGAAATCACAGTGGAAGACGTGACAACATCTACCCGCATGATCACCCTTATAGGTCCCAATTGCATTTTAAATCTGGATAGCCTAATAGGCTCCAATCTGCAATCCTTGGATCCCTATTCCACCCAACTTGTTAACATATCTGACGAGATAGTCCGTATCATAAAAAAGCCTGTCGGTGATATTCAAACAGTGGATTTAATTATGGAACCGCAACAGTTAGACAAAATCTGGGATACGCTATTAAACTCCGGTACATTTCTGCCAATGGGGACAGATGCCTACGAATCTTTCAGAGTCGAACATGCGATTCCCGGCCATAGCAGCGAGATGGGCGAATCTTATAATCCCTTAGAGACTGGGTTAATCGGATCTATTGATTTTCATAAAGGCTGTTATATAGGTCAGGAAGTCATAGCCCGGCTAGATTCTTACAAGAAAATCCAAAAGCATCTAGTTACACTAATCATAGGAGGTGATCACGACATACCCGCCGGTGTGGACTTGACCTGTGATGGACAATACGCAGGGCAAGTGACTTCCGTTGCCTTGAATCCCTCCACCAATAGACTAGTAGGGCTTGGATATATTAATACTGCTAATGCCCAGATAGGAACGAAATTGGGACTAGACGGCTATGATTCGGATACAGCTGAAATCACAGGACTCCCGCAATTATTTGGGGCCGGCGAGTAGGTCATAATTAGCTAGGTCGACTAACAACCTCGATCTGTCCTTCCGAGTTAGCAGCCATTAACGATACGAAATCATATCCTCGCCGGGTCAATTCCTCAGTGCCACCTTCTCGGCGATCTAGAATTGCTATCACTTTTACTACCTTACATCCATAGGATTCTGCAGCTTCAATAGCATGGAACAATGAGCCCCCTGTTGTACAAGTATCATCCACTATCGCGACTCTGTTTCCCGGGCTGATATGTCCTTCAATTAGTTGGGCTGTACCGTGCTCTTTGGTTTCTTTCCTGACTATAAACCCGGAGATCCCTTTACCCTCCGAGTAGCTTGCCAAAGTCACTGCTGTTACGATCGGATCAGCGGCTAAGGTAGGTCCCCCGATTGCCTCAACTGATAATTCTCTTATTAGTGGAATCAATGATCGCCCGATCAAATCCGCCCCTTCTGGATTTAAACTCAATAACCGACCGTCGAAATAATAACTACTCTTCTTTCCAGAAGACAATGTAAAGTCTCCATACTTTAAAGCTCCAAGCTCCAAAGCTAATTCTAAAAGCCTTTGAACGACTGTAAATTGGTTGGCCCGAGGCTGTTGCCCCTCAATTCCATATAAACCCTTAGAATATATGTATTCCCCCACTTCATCAGGGACCCTGTACCTTATAGATGACCCATCACGAACCATTTCCCTTATCCTAGTACCACTAATATCAAGCATTGGTATATTGACTAAAGTAATTCGGCTACCGATATTTTTGAATCGCATCAACTGTTCATCTAGTATCTTAGTATTTCCGAACCCTGGTCTATTTGACACGGCGAATTCACAAAGATCTATAATATCCTCTGGATCCTTCCATTGGTGGAAATTAGCCAAGGTATCAAGCCCTAATATGAAATAAATCCTAGTATCTCTTCCGAGTTGATGGTGTAGATATCTGAGGGTATCGATTGTATAAGTGGGTCCGGATCTGTCTATTTCTATTGATGACACTACAAAGCGAGGATTCGATTTAGTAGCCAATTTGACCATTTCTAGCCTATGGAATCCATCCGTTATATCAACGGTTTCCTTGAGCCAGGGCTCTCCTGTAGGGATAAACCAAATTTGGTCCAGTTCGAGCCTCCTCAGAGATTCTTCAGCTAATACCAAATGCCCTATATGAATCGGGTCAAATGTCCCACCTAATATCCCTATACGCATATCAAAACCACTCCATCTCTGTTCTACCAATACGTATAGTGTCCCCTGCTTCAATTCCAGCTTCTTCCAGCCTCTTGGCGAGACCCATCCTAGTCATTTCCCTCCAAATCTGTAATACGACCCGATAATCCCGACTATCAGCTGTCGCCGTAAGACGTTCTAAATGCTCTGACTCGACAATAAACGTTCCATTTTGGTTAGTTATCGTAGTAGGTTTAACTGGGCGCCGCGGAGACTTGAACAGCGGTATTGGTTCCTTCTCCAATACCGCTTCAGCCTGCTCAATCTCAATTCTCTTCATTTCTTCTAATTTGGATAGCACATGTGACAGAAGTTCTTCAACTCCTTCTCCAGTTGCCGCGGATATGAAAAAAATCGCGGGTTTACCAGCTATATTTTGGTCCAACAACCTTTCTATATTTTGTTCTTGTTCTCGTACTTCCGTTACATCAATTTTGTTTACCGCTACAATTTGAGGTTTTTCGACTAGCTGAGGGCTAAATTGAGTCAACTCCTCGTTTATCATCAGGTAATCTGACAATAGATCATCAGAAAGGCCGTCTAACAAGTGTATATACACCCTAGCCCTCTCTGCATGCCGTAAAAATTGATCTCCAAGGCCAACTCCATCATGAGCACCTTCTATAAGTCCTGGTACTTCCATCATGACAAAACTTTTATCGTGAACTTCAACGACTCCAAGGATGGGTTCTATAGTAGTAAACGGGTAATCGGCTATTTTAGGTCGGGCGGCGGAGCAATGAGATATAAGGGTAGATTTACCAGCATTTGGTTTGGCCAGTAATCCTACATCTGCGAGTAGTTTAAGTTCCAAATTAAGAACTACAGATTCTCCTGACTCACCCTTTTGAGATAACAGTGGTTCTTGATTTGTAGAAGTAGCAAATCGTGTGTTACCCCATCCACCTTTACCTCCAATAGCAACTAGAAACGGATTAGTATCCGTAATATCTGCTATCACAGCATCAGATCCATTTGAATCTCGTTTACGTATAACAGTGCCTAATGGAACACGAATTTCAGTATGGTTACCATTTGATCCGCGCTGAGTCTTCCCCTTACCGTGGATTCCGCGGTCCGCATAAATAGTGCTATTGAACTTCAAATGGAGTAAAGTGTTTAGTGAATTATCCCCGATAAGATAAACACTACCACCTTCACCACCATCACCACCGTTTGGACCACCTTTAGGCCTAAATTTTTCACGAAGAAAACTTATACACCCATCACCACCGTTTCCTGCCTTTATATTTAAACGAACAGTATCAATCATAGTATTTCAATATATAACATTAATAATAAGTCTGTGGATTAGTTGATAACCCGTATTTGATAGTATGTGAAGATTAGTTGACTGTTTCTATTCTAACACGGGTAACTTAACTGTTAATGTGGAGAAGAAAGAGGCAGTAGTGGATAACAAAAACGTATTATAGAAAATAAATGGAGTAAAAATAATTGATACATCTAATCCACGGCTAATGAGGTGGTTACCCACAGTAATGGCTAGGTTATCCATATAAAATAAAAAGTTATCCACTACTGTGAGCTGGGGAATTGTTTAATCAGGTGAAGAGGGATTCCTTAATTGTAAGAACATTTTGTCTTAACTGATGATCTTCATTTATTTCGGCATTTATCTTGCCGGCTCCGTGGATTATTGTAGCGTGATCTCGCCCACCCAGTATGCGACCTATTTGAGTAGGTGACATCTCTAGCTCATAAGACAAGAGATACATCACTATTTGTCGTGATAGAGCAATATTTTTGGTTCTTCTTCGCCCTAATATGTCTACAGTCTCAATGCCGAAGTGTTTCGATACTTGGTCAATGATCTTGTCTGGATCTATAGAATGTCTAGCGGCATCTGTTGCCAGGTCTTGTAAGACATTAACTGCCAATTCGATCGTGACAGGTATATTCATCAAGTCCGAATAGGCAACTACCCGGTTTAGGCTGCCCTCTAGTTCGCGGACATTTTTTTGAACTCGTTTTGCTATGAATTCTATGATGCTGTCTTCAATGTCTAGCTCAAGGGATTCGGCTTTCGAAGAAAGGATAGCCATTCTTGTCTCTAAGTCTGGGGCTTGTATATCGGCCATGAGACCCCATTCAAAGCGGGACCTAAGTCTATCTTGTAGGAGAGCTAATGCTCGAGGTGGACGATCCGAAGCTATAACTATTTGCTGCCCTGAATTGTGAAGGTCGTTAAAGGTATGAAAGAAGCCTTCTTGAGTTTGCTCTTTCCCGCTCAAGAATTGAATGTCATCAATTAGTAATACTTGGACGCTTCTATATTTATTTCGAAATTGTTCAGCTGTGCCGTTCCTGATAGAAATGATGTATTCGTTGGTGAATTGTTCGGATGATACATAAAGGGAGGTAAGACCAACGTCGGAGCTTGCCTGACCTATGGCGTGCAAGAGGTGGGTTTTCCCCAGACCGACTCCAGAGTAGATGAATAATGGGTTGTACATATTCCCAGGTGATTCTACGACGGCTTGAGATGCGCTAAATGCTAGTCGGTTAGAGGTCCCCACTACAAAGGAATTAAATATGTAACGAGGGTTGAAACTTATGGTTGGACTTGAATTAGAGATTTTTGGACTTTCAACGGACGGCTCTACGGGATTTAAGGAAGACACGCCGGGTTTTGAAACCAGGGAGCCCATTTTTACTTGGAACTGAACGCTAGTATCGATACCTAAAACTTTCGTGATTGCTTTTTCGATCGACTGGTACATTCGTCTTTCGAGCCATTCCACAAACCAAGCAGTTGGAACTTCAACAATTAGTTGGTTGTTTTGATAGCTGATCCCTTGAGTGGGTCTTAGCCAAGTCTCAAAAGTCGTTCGAGTAGTCTGAATTTGGAGTTGACCAAGTGCAGCTCTCCAGATTTCCTCTGCTGAGAACGAACTATGCTCTTTCGACTTGTCTAAGGTTCCACCAAAGGAGACCATTTCACTTTCTCCAAGATTTAATGACGAGTTAGATTAGCAGTTTTGCTCTGATGTATCTAGTGCCTGATCTAGAATGTCGTTAACATAACCCTTAGATATAAATCTATATCCGGGTCCCCTGTGAAAAGAGGAGAACAATGTGCCCTGTTTCTAAAAGACACACTGTTTTCAAACTCGTCAGGAAAGAGCTGGGATTCCCACTATGTTTGGTCATGCACGGGGATAGCTAATTAATCTTCTTCAGGGTGCGTAGTTATGAATTTGCCAGCCTTAGAAGGGTCTAAGTGCGGAGCTCTGACTTCAGTCTGAGCTTGTTCTTCTTGCAATCTAACTGTCACACTACTGTCATGTTCAGACCAGCCCCTATTCATCGCTTGCATGGCAATCTGTTCAGCCAGCGTGGACATTGGCATAGGTACATCATATTCTCTGGCTAATTCTGTTGCTAACGAGATATCTTTATAGGCTAAATTCAAGGCGAAACTAGCTGGTTCATATTCACCCCTGAACATGGTTTTCACTAACCCTTCATGGAGGACACGCATTCTCCCCAATGAACCCCTCCTGATGCTTTCCCACANTGGTTCTGGATCAACACCGGCTTTTACTCCTAAGGTCAGTCCCTCTGCTATCGCTTGTCGGACGCTGTGACCGATCATGTTGTGGACTAATTTACAGACGGATCCGGCCCCTATTGACCCCGCGTAAAATACTTTATCTCCAAAGGTGTCCAAGATGGGCTTTATACGGTCAAATACCTCTTTTTCTCCTCCAACCATAACCGCTAGGTTGCCACTCTCTGCACCGGTCTTACCCCCGCTTACCGGAGCGTCAAGGATATGAACGCCTTTTTGGCGAAATGTGGGCTCCATTTCCCGTATCAAGGAAGGCCTACTGGATGATAGATCTATATAAACACTGCCGGGTCGAATTCCTTCTAGGACNCCCTGGTCACCTAGGGCTACTTGGGCAACCTCTTTAGGTCCCGGAAGTGACGTGAAGGTAATATCGCTTAATTCGGCAACCTCCGATGGGCTATTGGCGAATCTGGCACCGCCTTCTAAGAGAGGCCGAGCAGTCTCCTCTCGTAAATCGTAGATCACCATTGGGTGTCCAGCTCGTTGGATATTGGCAGCCATTCCTCCNCCCATGTTTCCTAATCCAATAAATCCTATAGTCTCCATGCTACCTCCATAGGGTAAGTTTTTGTCTAATGGTATTTTAAGAGGGATGGTTTTTAGGGGCAACCGGATGCCTTGTTATTGCTTTATGCCGATAGTAGAATGAGCCATCTTCTTGCTAGGAGTATTTGATATGTACAANAAACCCATGCTTAGTCTTGACCAAACCCAAAGAGCTATGCAAGCTATGATNGAAAAAGCTACCCGGGAACCGGATAGACCCGTAGCGATGGCCATAGTGGATGATGCAGGAAACTTGCTGAGTTATGCAAGAATGGATAAATGTCGACCTAACCCTCAGACTTTTGCTATCCGCAAAGCTTATACATCGGCTATGTCGGGACAAAATTCGGCTGATTATGCAGAGCGTTTGAAGAGCCAAGGTAGAACTGTAGGNGATTTCGGTAATCCTAGTCTGGTGTCCGCGCAAGGTGCTGTGGTCATCTTAGACCCTGCTAGCGGGGCAATACTGGGTGCAATCGGGGTGAGCGGATTAAGCTCTCAAGAAGACGAGGATCTATCACAGCTGGGTGTAGATGCATTAGGTCTTTAAGCTTGCTAAAACTACTGTAAACCGGTCGTCCAATTGCCTAGCCGTGTATAGGCACATTGATTATGCTATGAGCATTCTTGAGAGCCTTTAAGGGGAAAGCATGGCGACTATGACTATACAGGGGGCTGCCGAGTTTCTGGGAGTTTCTGAAATTACGGTTAGGCGAAAGCTTAAGTCTGGTCAACTTACAGGACAACAGNAGGAGGCCCCCAACGGTCGTTGGTGGGTGGAAATCTCTGAATCACANAGTAATTTTGGAGTTGGTATACCGGATAGTGTTAAGANTGACTCCAATACTGAATCCCAGGATCCTGTGCAAATTTTGAAAGACCAAGTTGCTAACTTNCAACATCATCTTGATATCAGAGAAAGGGAAGTCGGAGAGCTTCATGTAATAATTCAGCAACAAGCATTGGCCCTTCCTCCACCCACTACTGTTAAAAGGAANTGGTGGGATAAATTATTGGCTAGTAAGTAAATGTACGCGAGCTATGTAGTATAGCCAATAAATATTTCAGATCGGAGTCAGAGATCTCGACACAGCGAGATCGGGATATTCTGGAAAATCTAATTTCCGGTGATAATGTGTTCGCACACCTGGGCACCTTTCCATACTTCTGACAAGATCGCTGTCTCGATTTTGGTGTGGAAAGATTGAACTCCGATCCCTAAGGGAATGGCGGTGATACCGGTTTCATTAAAAACATTCGCATCAGATCCACCGCCACTTTTGGCATATTGAGGAACTAACCCTANCTTATCGAGCGCACATGATACCGTTTTAACTGCGAAATTTTCCGGGTTAATCTCATAGGCTTTGTANCTGTTACGTATTTCCACGGATATTTTCGACCCTGCGAATTCGGTTTCTATTTCTTGACAAGTATCTAAAAAGGTTTGGGAAATCTTTTCTAACTTGTTATTATTACGACTTCTAATTTCGCCGTCTAANTAAGCGNACTCNGGGATTATGTTTCGCTTGAGACCCCCCTCAGCCCGCCCAATGTTCGAAGTCGTCTCTTCATCGATNCTNCCNAGNGGCAGNCGTGTNANNACTTGNNCNGCTANTACNAGGGCNGATAANCCNTTTTCNGGTTCNAGNCCTGCATGAGANGCNCGTCCNTGAATATTTATNCTNACTATATTTTGGGAAGGGGCGGACAAAGTTAGTCGATCTATTGTCCCTTCTCCATCCATGACTACTGCGCGAGTTGCAGTCACTAATCCGAAATCTAGATTATGTACCCCAACTAAGCCACCTTCTTCAGCTCGGGTAAAAACTACTTCGACGGGGAGGTGTTGTAGGCCTGCTTGAATTACAGATTCAAGTGCTTCTAAGATTATGGTAAGGCCTGCTTTGCAGTCTCCACCCAGAATGGTGGTCCCATCGGATTTGAGAAGATCGCCTTCTATAATCGGGATAATCCCCCGACCAGGTTCGACGGTGTCAAGATGAGCAGATAGAAGTACAGGATCTCCGACACCCGGAAGAGTAGCTATCACATTGTTGAAGGAATCGTGTTTTACAATAAACCCTAGATTTGTTAATCGGCGGGAAACTTCCGAATCGATGTTATCTTCTTCTCCGGTTGGACTATCTATCCGAATTAAGTCAATTAATGTTTGGGTCAATCGTTCTTTGTTAGCCATGAGCAGCTCCTAATTCAATTATTAGATTCGTGACTGAGTCTCCTGTAGTTAGTCTCCCGATCACGATGTAAATTTCCCTATCTACTTGAGCACATTGGGACAGCGCGGATACCAGGGATTTGGTTACAATGGACCTTCCTCGTTCTGACAGATTAAACGATCCCGTTATTGAAGTAAAATAGATGGCCAATATGGGTAGCCCGTGTGTATACTACCTTGTGATGGATATAGAAGTCAGGTTATTTGCCCTATATAAAGAGCGTGCGGGTTGTAGCGAGGTGCTTATGACCCTAGAGCATGAAGCAAATGTGGGTGATCTTACTCGTGAAGTAAGGTCATTGTTTCCAAATCTAGCACCGCCCGACGTAGGGATTGTAGTAGCGGTTAATGCAGACTATGCTGACCTAGATACCCCTCTACACGAGGGAGACGAAGTGTGCCTTATTCCACCTGTTAGCGGGGGTCTATAAATGATCGAAATAACTGAAGAGCAGTTGGATTCCGAGAAAATTACTAATCTCGTTCGCAGGGATAGTAATGGGGCTGTAGTTACATTTTTAGGCAACACCCGTGACAATTTTGAAGGTAAAAGCGTGATTCGTCTTGAATATGAAGCATACGTCAAGATGGCTGTAAAGAAATTAGAGGAAATACGGCAAGAAATGATGCAGCAGTTCGGGATCAAAGATATAGCTATCTCCCATAGGATTGGAGTAGTGGATATTGGGGAAACTTCCTTGGTGGTTGCGGTGGCCTCTCCGCATCGTACGGAAGCTTTCCAAGCTTGTCATAAAGTCGTCGACAGGGTTAAAGAAATTGTACCAATATGGAAAAAAGAGGTGTATGCGGACGGATCTCGTTGGGTAGCGTGTGAGGACCATGAATTTGTTTCCGATCAACCTCAGTTAGCATAGAAAACGGGCCCAGCGTGAGAGCCTCAAGAAAACCTCTTAATCCCATTCCCCCAAGATTACCCGCTATGTTTGCCCGGTATGAAGATATTATTAGTAAGCAACTGTACGATGCGGTACCTAGCCTCGATTCTACCGAGCTTTCTAATGTTATGAGATATCATCTCGGTTGGTCCGACAGAGACGGGAAATTGGCTTCAAATACCGCAGCCCAGGGGAAGGCTTTACGTCCAACTCTTTGCGTATTCGCTTGCGAGGCAATGGGTGGTGACCCTGAAAGGGCATTGCCCTCTGCGGCAGCATTGGAGCTGATACATAATTTTTCACTACTTCATGATGATATTCAGGACCAAGGATACGAACGTCGACACCAGCCAACAGTTTGGTCGATTTGGGGGACTTCGAAGGCTTTGATAGCCGGAGATGTCATGCAGTCAGTTGGAGATATCTCTAATTTCGAGGGCGTGTCTTTTGGAGTAACCTCAAGATTGGCGATACAGATTTCAGAGGTACTTACGGAAAGTTATTTAGAGATGATAGAAGGTCAATGCCGGGATTTGGTCTTTGAGCAAACCACCGATATCAAGGTAGAGGAATACTTGGGAATGATAGCGTTGAAGACGGGTGCCTTGATACGGAGTTCAGTCTTGATTGGAGCTTTAATAGGCGGAGACGATTCCAAGCAAAATCAAGCCGTTGTTGATTTTGGCAATTATATCGGCCGTGCGTTCCAGATTAGAGACGATTTTTTAGGGATTTGGGGGGATGCGGCTACAACTGGTAAGACGACTTCTGGAGATATAGAGCAGCGGAAGAAGTCCTTACCAATAGTTATAGCCTTTGAAGATGCTCGCGGCGCTTCTGCAGATGAGCTGCTGAGAATTTATAGCCCGGACAATAAAGAAGAACTATCTGACAATGATATAGAGATAGTCAGAATGGTTTTGGATGGAGTCAAAGCAGCAGAGCGATGTCAACTATTGACCGAACAGAGTTCTGAAAATGCGTTAACTGCTCTTAACAGTCTGGACTTTTCTTCTTGGGCTGTTACCGAAGCGAAAGACTTGGTTAATTTTTTATCCACGCGTGAATTCTAAATTATTTTCGTGGTGCCTGAGTTGGTATTTTATGTTTGCAACTAAAAATATAAAAGATGCTTCCCAAACCCAGAGCCGGCCTATAGAACTGTCTATTCGGCTAGGCTGGTATCTAATTAAAAACAGACTGAAGGGACGGAAGCGATTTCCCCTGGTTACTATGCTGGAGCCGCTTGAAATGTGTAATCTGGCCTGTATAGGGTGCGGTCGAATTAGAGAATACAAACCTGTCTTAGATAAAATAATGTCTGTTGATGATGCACTGTCCGCGGTTAACGAATCTGGGGCTCCCATAGTTTCCATCGCAGGAGGTGAGCCAACGATACACCCTGAAATAGATAAAATCATCAATCAGTTAATTGAAAGAAAATATTTTGTTTATTGTTGTACTAACGCGCTCCTCTTGGAACGGCAACTAAAAAAAATCCCACCATCCAAATACTTTTGCTGGGTGGTTCATTTGGATGGTATGGAAGCCAGGCATGATGAATCTGTGGCCCGCGCCGGCGTTTTTGCAAAAGCTGTGAACGGGATTCAGATCGCCTTAGAGAAAGGGTATAGGGTTTGTACTAATACGACCGTTTTTAATGATTGCGACGTCAATGACCTCAGGTCAATGTTTAAATTCGTTGCCGAATTGGGAGTAGAAGGGTCCATGGTCTCTCCTGGATACGATTTTCAAGACGCACCGGACCAGGACTTATTCTTATCTCGTGAGCAGGCTAAGTCAGTTTTTCGAGATTTGCTAAATCCGGAGGAAAACATTGATAGCCGTTTCTACAATAATCCCCTGTATTTAAATTTTCTCAGGGGTGAAAAGGAATATCAATGTACTGCTTGGTCTAATCCAACTTATACAGTAATGGGTTGGCGAAAACCTTGCTACCCTTTGGCAGATGAACATGTTAGTGATGTCAAGGATTTGTTTGAGGCGGACCTTTGGGATAATAAATATGGAGTTGGGAAGGATCCGAGGTGTTCAAACTGCATGATGCATTGCGGTTTCGAGTCAGCTACGATTTTTCACGCCATATCTTCACCCAAAGATTGGGTCACCTTGATAAAATCGAGATGACCGCCGGCTGATCGCGCTCTTCCGAGAGGATGACGATAAATGCTAACTATAGTTCTCCCGATGGCTCTAGAGAAACCCGGATTACTTAATCTTGGACAATCTAAGCGTGTATGCGGCAAGGAATTCCCGTATCTTGTAATCGGTGTGGGAAAAGAGTCTACACAACGGGCTTTGGGAAAATGGGCATCGGACTATAGCAATATTTATGATTCTGACGTCGGTAATAATAGCATTCTTTTACTTGGCTTCTGTGGTGGATTAGATCCAAGTTTGAGATCAGGTGATATGGTAGTCTCTACCTATTACCGCCTTGACCCTAAGTTACCGGAGGGGCGCCTCATTAACCAACTTGAGCCAAATCAGAATATGTTTTTGAAGGCGGTTAATGTGGTTGCTAAAAAAAACATGCGGTGGATCGCTGCCCCATCCATAACGACAAATGACATCGTGGAGAAGCGAACAGAAAAGTCAAAGCTACGTGTAACTTCCAATACGGCCACGGTTAACATGGAGGACTTCTGGGTTGCCGATTTCGCACGACAACGAGGCATCCCCTTTCTTTCAGTGCGTGTCGTGATTGATGAAGCTGATCAAGAAGTTTCAAGAGATGCCTTGGACTTGGCACTCCCTCATATAAGCCGATGGAAGGTATTACAATTAGTGTTATCTCGTCCAAACGAGTTGATACGGCTTGGTAAATTACTGTTTCGGCTAGTGTTTGCCAAAAGGAAGCTGGGTATATTTGCAGGTGCTTTCTTAGCCTCGGCCGAGTGGAGTTAAATGAAGGTTTTTATAACTGGCGCGAGTGGTTTTATCGGTGGTAATTTGGTGCGCCGGTTGGTAGACAAAGGGTATACAGTAAAGGCTTTGCTCAGACCTGGAAGCAAGATATCAACCACCTTGCTGAATGAGGTGGAGATAGTGGAAGGAGATATCCTAGACTTTGATACAGTCTTACGTGGTATAAAGGGGTGTGGATGGGTTTTTCATTGTGCTGCAGCTTATAAATTCTGGGCCAGGGACCCCCGTGACATATATAAGACTAATGTTGATGGGACGGATAATGTTCTATTAGCCGCAAACGTAGAGGGGGTCGAAAGAATCGTTTACACTAGTACAGTCGGCGCCATAGGCATACCAGAAATAGGCTTGGGAAATGAGTGTACTCCTCTCGACCCTCATCAAGTTGTAGGGAATTATAAGAGATCAAAATATCTCGCTGAAAAAATAGCATTGAAAAAAGCTATCTCTGGAATCCCTATTGTAGTTGTTAATCCGACTGCACCAGTCGGCCCTTGGGATGTTAAACCTACTCCAACAGGGAAAATTATTCTTGATTTTCTTAAAGAGAAAATGCCTGCGTATGTGCAGACGGGACTTAATTTCGTTGATGTATCGGATGTTGCAGAGGGTCATATATTAGCCGCGATAAAAGGTAAAATCGGTGAGCGATATATTTTAGGCAATCAAAATATGTCACTATTGGAGCTATTCAAAAACTTGCAAGAGTTATCAGGGAGAAAGAGGCCTAGGTTGCAGATCCCACATTGGCTTGCAATGGGGGTTGGTCAAATCGATGATGTTATAGAAAATAAGATTCTTGGGCGAGAACCTAAAATACCGTTGGAAGGAATCAAGATGGCACAAAGTCACATGTATGTGAGTAGTCAGAAAGCGGTAGACGAATTAGGTTTTCCTCAGAATCCGGTTAACGAGGCTTTATATCAGGCTATTCAATGGTTCCGCGATAAAGGTTATTATTGATGTCTCTGAAGATTCGATTACAAGATCAACTGAATAATTAGACGAATGCGGACTCGTGATTTCGGTTACATTAGAGAGTTTAGTGAGATGGCTAGCACAGAACTGGGTAAGTTAGGCGATAGAGTAAGTTCCCCTACCGATACCGTCAAACCAACTTCTGACGTATCCATAAAAAATACTCAGAATTATTTTAGAAGTAGTCAATACAATGAAGGTTATTGGTGGGCAGAATTAGAGTCAAATGTCACTATGGCCTCTGAATATCTATTGCTCTCCTATTACCTCGGTAAATCCGATAGGAATAGATGGCGAAAAGCATGTAACTATATCCTAAGTAAACAGAGGGAAGACGGATCATGGGGACAATATTATCAAGCACCTGGGGATGTAAGTACGTCCGTAGAAGCGTATTTGGCGCTGAAATTAGCCGGATATAGCCCAGAGTCATCTCCATTAAGTAAAGCACGGGATTTCATTGTGTCATGTGGCGGAGTTCCAAATACCCGAGTATTTACAAAGATATGGCTGGCTCTCTTTGGGCAATGGGATTGGAATGGGACTCCCAACATGCCTCCGGAGTTAATGCTCTTACCATCTTGGGCGCCCTTTAATATATATGAATTTTCTAGCTGGGCAAGGCCGACCGTAGTTCCACTACTATTGGTATTGACCAGGCGACCGAATTGCGAAATTCCTGAATGGGCATGGATAGACGAACTGTATCCGAAAGGCAGGTCCAAAGTAGATTATTCTCTACCGAAACCTCCGGTCAAGTTGGGTTGGGCTAGTTTGTTTTATCATCTGGATCGTTTAGTAGGGTTATACCATCGGCTTCCAGTACATCCGCTCAGATCTTTGGCTGAACGAAAAGCAATACGTTGGGTACTCGATCATCAGGAAGCAGATGGATCTTGGGCAGGGATTCAACCCCCTTGGGTCTATTCGTTGATAGCTTTACATCATCTGGATGCATTATCCCACGAACCTGTAATTGAGAAAGGGTTCGACGCTTTTGATAAATTCGCCATTGAAGACGAAGAGACCTTTAATTTACAAGGTTGCATCTCCCCTGTCTGGGATACTTGCCTAGCTCAACTAGCCCTTATCGAGTCTGGCGTTGCTTTGGATGATCCTATGGTAACCCATTCAACAGGATGGCTTTTAGACCAGCAGATTTTAAGGACGGGAGACTGGAAGGTTAAAGCCAAAAACGCTCAACCAGGTGGTTGGGCTTTTGAATTTCACAACGATTTATACCCTGATATCGATGATACTGCCGTTGTTATCATGGCTATGCAAAACATTCGGTTATCTGAAGAAAAGGAAGTGCTGAAAGCGGAAGCCATTTCAAGAGGAGTTTCTTGGATTCTGGCTATGCAAAATAGAAATGGAGGATGGGCTGCATTTGACAGGGGGAATGACCGTCGTTATATGACGCAACTTCCGTTCTCAGATTTCGGGGAAACATTAGATCCGCCAAGTGCTGATGTTACAGGTCACGTTTTAGATATGCTAGGTAGATTGGGTTATTCTCGAAAACATCCAGCAATAGATAAGGCATATAGGTATTTGCTTCGGGAACAGGAACAAGATGGGCCTTGGTTCGGCAGATGGGGGGTCAACTTTATATACGGGACCGGGTCCGTTCTACCCGGACTAGCGGCGATTGGCGAAAATATGGAGGAACCGTATATTCAGCGATCTATTACCTGGATTGAAGAACATCAAAATGCTGATGGCGGTTGGGGAGAAAGTTGTGGTTCTTATGTTGATGCGGCTCTTCGAGGTGTTGGTCCTAGTACGGCTTCGCAAACTTCTTGGGCGCTACTAGCATTGTTGGCAGGCGGCAAAGTAGGCAGTCCATCTGTTTATAGAGGAATTAATTATTTGATATCCTCGCAAAGTGAGGATGGAACATGGGAAGAACCGTATTTCACCGGAACAGGATTTCCTGGATATGGGTTGGGAACTATGCCAAAAAGACGGCCATCTCCCGGTGAACTTCATTTTCAGGGTTTGGAAATGTCTGGAGGTTTTATGATTCACTATCATATGTATCGTAACTGTTGGCCTCTTTTGGCTTTAGGTAGATACGAGACATTACGACGTAATAATTCTGGGTAATGGACGAAAGGAACCTGATGGCGGAACACCGTGTTTTTAACGAAAATGGCTGGACCCTGCCTAAGTCCGATGCTTATTGTGCATCACTGACAAAATCGCACTACGAGAACTTCACTGTAGGGTCTTGGTTCTTACCTAAAGGAATGTTGAAACATATCTACGCATTATATAGCTATTGTCGGTCAGTAGATGATTTAGGAGACGAAGATCTGCAGGAAAATATAGGAAACTTATGTACCTACTATACTCATGACAACTCAAATGCGACCCAATTACATCGAGTAGAGAACTTAGAGATAAGTCGAAGACTATGTCTTTTGGATCAGTGGGAATCAAAATTGAAGTCCTGTTATTTAGGCACCCCGCAACACCCAGTATTTGTATCATTACAGCGAACTATCGCTGAGTTTAATCTGCCCATCGATCCATTTCTTAAATTAATAGAAGCTAATCGTATGGATCAAAACATACACAGGTATTCGACATACGAACAATTATTAGATTATTGTGACCATTCGGCGAATCCGGTTGGAAGATTGTTCTTAGGTATTTTCGGGTATACAGACCTAGAGCTTGGTGAATTATCGGATGCAACTTGTACAGCCTTACAATTAACTAATTTTTGGCAGGATGTAGGAAGGGATTATCTGAACGATAGAGTTTATGTTCCTCGCGAAGATTGGATTAGGTTCGGTTGCACTGAAAATGATTTCGGGCCAGGAGCCCCCAGTAAAAATTACAGAGAGATGATGAGATTTCAAGAGTCACGAACGATGGACCTTTACAGGAAAGGCTCTATCCTCGCGGAAAAGTTAGGCGGACGGGTTAAGTTGGACGTTGCCCTTTTCTCGAAAGGTGGTATTGCTGTTTTGGAAACTATTAAAAGACAACATTACGATGTTTTTACCAAGCGCCCTACTTTAGGCAAAGGTCGTAAAATAGCGCTATTTCTAAATACTTGGTTGGCATATAAATTGGGGTTCAAGTTGCAACCGAAAGGGCGAATCTAATGAATTTTAACTGGATACCTATATCTGAGATGGACGAACAGGCATGACCTTGGATTCTAAGTTAAAGTTGGCCTATAAGGAATGCGGGAGAATAACCAAGAAAGAAGCCGCCAACTTTTATTATGCCTTTCTGACCTTGCCTAAACATCGACGACGAGCTATTTATGCTGTCTATGCATTTTGTCGGTATTGTGATGATGCAGTAGATGATCAATCTTCAATTGACGCAAAATTGGACAGCTTGAATCTCTTACGCGAAAAATTAAGGCTTAGTTATGCAGGCGGAGCTGTGGATCCTCTTTTTCTGTGCTTAGGCGATGTGGCTAAACAATTTGATGTGCCTCAGGAATATTTTGAGGATGTGCTGCTCGGGGTTGAGTCTGACCTGGTTAAAAATAGGTACCAGAATTTCGAAGAACTAAAGCAATATTGTTACAAAGTGGCGTCAGTTGTAGGACTTATCTGTATCCAAATATTTGGGTATCGAGATGATAACGCGAAAACCTATGCTATAGATCTGGGTATAGCCATGCAGCTAACTAACATCTTGAGGGATATTCAAGAAGATCTACTTATGGACAGAATTTATCTGCCGCAAGAAGAAACGGATCAGTTTAACTATTCAGAGGAAGATCTTAGGAATGGACTATTGAACAACCAATTCAAGAATTTGATGATGTTTCAGACGGGTAGGGCCCTGAAGTATTTTGAAAGTGGATTCCTCTTGCCTTCGTATTTGCCGATTAGATCAAGAGCATGTCCTATCGCACTAGGAGGAATGTACAGGACGGTTCTAGAACGTATAGAGACGTCAAATTTTGATATCTTCCATAATAGAATAACGTTGACTACCGCAGAGAAAATTAGAATCATGTGTATAGCTTTGATTATGTCATTGGTGCCGAATTGGGCAAGAAAGCTGAAGTAATAATTATAGGTGGAGGAATAGCCGGAGTAAGCGCTGCGATCCGTCTATTAGATAACGGGTATAGTGTAAATATTATAGAATCTCGTAAATTTTTAGGTGGTAGATCATTTTCATTTCGGGATAAAGAAACTGGCATAGAGTTGGATAATGGTCAGCATGTAATCACTAAAGCCTGTTCTATGTATTTAGACCTCTGCGAGAGGTTAGGTATATTAAATCGATGGCAGCTACAGGATGATTTTCATCTGAGAGTTTACGATAGGTTTAAAAAAATAGGGACACTGAAATCATCCCCGTTGCCTGCACCTTTTCATCTTGCTCCGTCTTTTTTTACGTATGGACATCTTAATTTCAGAGAAAAAATGGGCATTTGTGCAGCTTTGTATAAAGCGAAGCGTACCAACCGTGACAGTCATGAATTTGAGCGATTACTTTTTGTAGAATGGTTAGTACGCAATAAGCAGACTCCGAGGTCTATAGAATTCTTTTGGAATTTGTTGGTGATGCCAATCTTAAATGATAGGGTCGAGTATGTTAGTACCCGCATGGCTTTAATGGCTATTCAAGAAGGACTATTAAAATTTAGACACAATGCGGACATTGGTTATCCTGTAGAACCCTTGAGTTATATGATGGCAAAGTGGGGTGTAGAATACTTTGCTAATCAGGATTCGCGTCTGACCTTATCAACTACTGTTACTGGGTTAACGATTAGGGATGGGAACATAAAGGCAGTGGAACTAAAAGACGGGACTGAATTAGATAGCCCAATCTTAATTAGTGCTATCCCGGTCGATAATCTTTTGAAAATCCTGCCTCGTTCATCCCTGTCTATTCCGTATTTCAAGCGTCTTGAAGGCTTGCAAAATTCTCCAATTGTCAATATCCATTTTTGGTATGACCGTAAAGTCATGGATAGTGAATTCTGTGTGTTTGTTGATACCGCATTACAGTGGGTGTTTAATAAAAATGATAAGGATCGAACCCTGATTTCTGGTATCAATGAAGTAGGCCCAAATAGGGCTAACACTGGTTCACAGCATATATGCATTTCCCTCAGCGCTGCATGGGAATATATAGACCAATCCAAGGAAGATTTGATTAGACAATTCAGGAATGAGATGTCAATAAGTTTTCCGGTGGCTCGTCGAGCCAATGTGATAAAAGCGTTCGTTATAAAGCAAAGAAAAGCCACGTTTCGTTGTCTACCGGGTTCTGGAGATATTCGTCCTGCAAGTCAAACTCCTTATAATAATTTATTTTTGGCGGGTGATTGGACGGATACAGGGTGGCCTTCTACTATGGAAAGTGCTGTGCGGAGTGGTTACAATGCTGCCCAAGCAATTATCACGAAATGATTGGCGTGGATTTCAATTGATTTATGGAAAATAGCAATCAGGTGGTCGCTGTAACTGGTGCTTCCGGATATTTGGGCTCTCGCCTACTTCTGCAGCTTGAGCAGCAAGATTTAGGGAAATTAGTAGGATTTGACCTAAACCCACCTCCCAACCCAATCCATAATATCGTTAGGTACCGTATGGATGTTAAAGATTCGATTGAGGATATATTGCGGAACCATCGAGTCACGACGGTAGTTCACCTTGCTTCGTCCCCTTACCGAAACTACAACCGCAGGGAGAGTCGTAATGCCAGGGACAACAATCTGAATTTGTTGAATAGTGTATTGCAGTCAAGCTATAGATCTGAAGTAAGGCAGATTGTTTACATTAGTTCACATACCGTGTACGGGGCTCGGTCGGATAATCCGGTGCCGTTAACGGAAAAGGCACCATTGTTGATTTCCGAAGAATTTCCGTATGGCTACGAGCAATTTTTGGCTGATCAAACATTGGACACTTTTTCGGAGGATCATCCTGAAACCAAAGTAGCTCTTCTCAGGTGTTCCCCTATTTTGGGCCCGTCTGCAGCGAATCGGCTTTTTACCTTGTTTATGCAACCACATCCGGTGGGTACCACCGGATGTAATCCGTCATTTCAATTTCTTCACGAGGATGACTTTGCTAAACTGCTTACTATTTTTATTAACAAGGAGCTTGCGGGAGTGTTCAATGTTGCCGGCAACGGAGTGATTTTTCTTAATGAAATCAGCGAAATGATTTCTCATAGAATCCCTAAGCTGCCTTCGTATGTGGCAAATCCACTTCTCGTCTTTTCGCAGCTATTAGGCATCCAAAAGTCCCAATCCCCGATGGATCTAGATTTTTTGCGATACCCGACAATATTAAGTACTGGTAAATTAGAATTTGTTAGCGGGTTTCGACCAGCTTATAGCTCGTTAGAAACCATGAGATCTTATGCGAATTCAGTCTTGTACTAATATCCGGTAGATTTACGAATAATAACAGACCTGAGAAAGGCTTTTGCTTAAATACGAGAAGCTGTTGCCTTTAAATAATCTGTTGAAATTCTTTATTTTGACAGCAGATTCTACTTAGACTTCTCTAAATTCCGAAACTGGCTCTAGATAAAAGTCATTTTTCCATAAATCATCGAGTATGGATTGTTCTCCATCAGTTATATCAGGGACCTCGATTGCTTCGCTGTAATCGGTGAGCTCGTCAACGGTGGTGAAATTAGGTAGTACGCTGACTATTGATGGCTGGTATAAGCAGAACTTTATCGCCGCCTGACTTAAATTGCGTCCTGTGTCTTCACCCGTCAAAAATTTCACCTGTTCGACTTTTTCTAGTGCTTCCCTCAACCACTCTGATCGTCTATGCGAACGATGATCCCCTTCTTTAAACGTAGGAGCTTCGGTATAGCGTCCGGTTAGAGCTTCCGATGCGTGGGGGACTCTACTTATCAGGCCTATCTTTTTCTCTGCAGCTATTTTGAAGAAATCTTTCGCTGGATCCTGCTCTAATATACTGTATATAATTTGTATGCTCTCGACATCACGCTCTTTCATCAGCGCTTCGCCCTCTTCAAACCAGCCAATGTCGGGACCTAATGCGCCGCCGTAGTGACGGATTTTCCCTTCTTGTTTTAGTTGCTCTAAAATCTCAAATAATTCATCACTCTCCACCGCATCCATTTTAGGGTTATGCAGTTGATATATATCGATATAATCTGTGCGCAATCGTCGCAGAGATTGTTCGCAGGCGAATCGGACAAATTCCGCATCAAATTTTTGAGGCCGTTCTTGGTGTCCGATTCTTGGAGTGATTTTGTCGTAAAAATCGTATCCAAATTTAGTTGCAATGATCATTTCATGGCGTCTATGTCCTAAGATTTTCGCTAAGATTTCTTCTCCGTATCCTTCCCCATAGGTATCTGCAGTATCGAAGAAGTTAATGCCTAACTCTAGAGAGTTTAATAATAATTTGGATTTTTCATTTTCAGGAATATTTCCCCACCAGTTGGTTGCAACGGTCCAGACCCCAAACCCAATTTCTGAAAGCTCTAAATCTGTTCCCGGCAGCTGTCTATATTTCATTTATTCCTCTGAATCCTTTCTTAGATAGATCTCTTTAAAACATTTATGTGGTGGTAATCCGAATTTCGTGTCCAACCTAATAGTGAGTGAAATCCAGTCGTGGGCATGATTTTATGCTTGACCGGTTGTAAGTGTAGAGCCGGTTATAAATTAGCGGAACATTTTAACCAGCGTGTTTCATATCCCACAATTCTGAGGCTGGTCCCCTGCGGTATTAAACCCCAGGCAATCCTTGATACTAGCTACGCTATTTTGATAGTCGCTATCATTCATTGCTGGCGTGAGTTGCCCAAGATTAATCTTCGGCATTATTTCTACCCAGGATGTACATCCACCATATTCTTTGATCCAAGGTATATTTACGGGTGCCTCTAGTTTAAACACGCGGAGAAGCATGATTGAGAGTGGCACCATCGGTTTCCAACGGAGTCGAGACTCTGTATATTCATTGGTCCATATATGATAATTAGATAGCTCTTGTACTTTCTCCAACTCTGCAACCTTTATCGTCTCCGTTACCTGTGCCCAATAGGAGAAGGTAACTGTGCCAGCCGGGCTGGAGTCGGTTAAGGTTTCTTGAAAGAGAGATTGCGAGGAGGGCTTTAACAGATCTTCATTCTGGTGTTCATAAGTGGGATAAAGAAGAAACTCAGGATGAGCGATGCGAAAGTCCTTGGTTACCTCGTGAATTCCGCCCTTCCTCAAGAGGAGTACTTGCTGCCCCTGAGCTAAGGCATTGACGGTCACAGCCCATTCCTTGAATGCTATTTGGCTTTGGTTTGGTAGCATATGATGCCCCCGGTTTAGTTAACTGTTAGCGCTGTCATTTGAGGCAGACTGTCTAATGTTACCATTTTGAAGAATGAGTCTCAACGTGAACTGTATATAGTATGAAAAGTGGTCTAAATCTTGGGCTGTAATAAATGGGTTAAGTTCAATAGTCTCGCGAGATTACAAGTAGTGACTTCGGCTATTTCCCCAAGTGTTAACCCTTTAAGATCAGCTAATTGTTGGGCAATACTCTCCAAGTGCCTGGGCTCTGTCCAGCTGTTACGATTTTTTTTGAACGGCTGAGGATACGCATCGGTTTCCAAAACTATGTCAGATAGCGGGATATTTTTTGCGACTTCCTGAAGTTCAGGGAGCCGAGTCAGTGGCCGAGCTAAGGATATGTAGAATCCGCAATCGATGGCCTCTGCGGCTGTGGTTTCGTCTCCTTGGAAATAATGCATTGCGCCACCTACATCTCCGGCGTGTTCCTCTCTGAGTATCCGGAAGACATCATCGTGGGATTCGCGGGAGTGAAAAATAATCGGTAGTTTAAGGGATTTGGCTAAGCGAATTTGTTGCCGAAATACCTGATCCTGTATGGCAGGAACTGGGGAATCTGGGAGATAGTCAAGCCCGATCTCGCTTACGCAAACTACCTTTTCATTTTCTTCGGCGAGGGATTTGAGTAACTCGTAGGATTTATCGTCCATTAATTCAGTGGCTTCCATCGGATGTATGCCTACGCCTGCATAGAATATTGGATACTCGTTGGTTAATTTAATGCAAGCCCGAGTAGACGCTAATGTTGTGCCAGCGCAAACTATAAATAAAACGTTAGTGTTGACTGCTCGTTCAACAATGCCTTCAATTTCATCGGGACCGTATTGGTCCAAATGTGTGTGGGCGTCACTTAGGAATAAATCTTCTGACATTGATGGTCCTCCGAAAATCTTGCTGATAGTTTTATACAGGCCAAATAATCCATGCGTCAACATGAATTACTATGAATTGATCACTACCTGTATAATACGTTGACAGCTATAGATGCCAATGTTAGGATCATTGTTGACTAAATAGGTCAACAATCGATTCTGTTATCAATCTGGGTGCTTTTAATCCGTCTGTTTATCGTCGGAGCATCCGAGAGAGTTATTTTATGACCAACCAAAGGGTTATTTCCCGTAATACAGAATCAAGTTCACTTGATTCTGATTACAAATGGGGATTCACTATGGACATCGACGAAGAAGCCTTTCCTAAAGGTCTTTCAGAAGATGTAGTGAAACTAATTTCGGCAAAGAAAAATGAACCCGAGTGGCTGCTTGAATGGCGTTTACAGGCCTTTGATTTTTGGAAAAGACAGAATTATAGCGAGCCTAAATGGGCTAATGTATCTCATCCTCCCATTGATTTTCAGGATATCCACTATTACGCAGCGCCTAAAAGTAAGGCAGATGGGCCCAAAAGTTTAGACGAAGTCGACCCAGACCTTATCGAGGGGTTTAATAAACTGGGGATTCCATTAGAAGAGCAAAAACAACTGGCAGGGGTAGCGGTGGATGTCGTTCTAGACAGTGTTTCCGTAGCTACTACTTACAAGGAAACCCTTGAAAAAGCGGGTGTTATATTCTGCTCAATGAGCGAGGCCGTTCAAAATCACCCTGACCTAGTAAAAAAATATCTAGGGTCAGTCGTTCCCTACGCAGATAATTATTATGCAACGTTGAACTCGGCGGTATTTAGCGACGGTTCCTTTGCCTATATCCCGAAAGGGGTTAGGTGCCCAATGGAGCTGATGACTTATTTTAGGATAAATGCCGCCGACTCAGGACAATTCGAACGTACTTTGATTATAGCCGAAGAAGGTAGCTACGTTAGTTACCTAGAAGGTTGCACAGCCCCGATGCGTAAAACGAGCCAGTTACATGCTGCCGTTGTGGAATTAGTTGCACTAGATAATGCTGAGATAAAATATTCGACACTTCAAAACTGGTTTCCAGGTGATAAAGAGGGACAAGGGGGCGTCTATAATTTTGTGACTAAGAGAGGGAAGGCGCTGGGTATCAATTCGAAAATCTCTTGGACTCAAGTTGAGACCGGATCAGCAATTACATGGAAATACCCTAGCGTAATACTTCAGGGAGATAATTCAGTTGGTGAATTTTACTCGGTAGCTTTAGTTAATAACTATCAACAGGCGGATACTGGGACTAAGATGATTCATCTAGGGAAAAACACTAAAAGTACGATTGTGGCGAAAGGGATATCTGCTGGTAAGGGAGAAAACACATACAGAGGCTTAGTGAAAATAAATCCTTCAGCAGTTAATGCTAAAAATTTTACTCAGTGTGACTCCTTGCTAATCGGGGACCAGTGTGGAGCTCACACAGTCCCTTACATAGAAGTCAAAAATCCTACCGCCCAGCTAGAACATGAAGCTACTACATCAAAAGTAAGTGACGAGCAACTTTTTTATTGTCAGCAAAGAGGTATATCTGTCGAAGATGCTCATCATATGATTATTAATGGTTTCTGTCGTGGGATATTCCAAGAGTTGCCATTTGAATTTGCTATGGAAGCAGGGCAACTACTGAAAGTGAGTTTAGAAGGAACAGTCGGTTAATAAAGGATGATTAAACAAACCGCTGCAGTGGAACCGCTATTAGAGATCCGCGATCTACATGTTTCCGTAGCAGACCAAGAGATTCTTCGAGGACTAGATCTGACGGTTAACCAGGGAGAGGTGCACGCGATAATGGGACCTAATGGTTCCGGTAAAAGCACTTTGGCTAATTCGTTGGCTGGTAAACCTGAGTACACAGTTACAAAAGGTGAAGCTTTATATCAAGGAACCAGCTTACTGGCTTTAGAGCCAGAAGAAAGATCCCGACTAGGTATATTCCTTGCATTTCAATACCCAGTTGAACTGCCTGGGGTCAGAACTTGGCAATTTTTAAAAGCTGCTGTTGATGCGAAACGTCAACAACAGGGTGAAGAAGAGATGAGCGCACGGGATTTTGATCGCTTGTTAAGGGAAAAGACCAAAGTCGTCGAAATAGATGATGAGTTGGTACGTAGAGCGGTCAATGAAGGGTTTTCCGGCGGAGAAAAAAAGAGGAACGAGATCCTCCAAATGGCTATGCTAGAACCGAACTTGGCGTTACTGGATGAAACAGATTCTGGATTGGATATTGACGCCTTGAGAATAGTGGCCGACGGCATCAATAAACTTCGGCGCCCCGATAATGCCATGGTGTTGGTCACGCATTATCAACGGTTGCTTAATTATATTATCCCTGATTATGTGCACGTCTTAGTAGATGGAAAGATAGTTCAATCTGGCGGGCCCGAATTAGCGTTGGAGTTGGAAGCGAAAGGATACGATTGGATCAAAGAGTCAAGTAGCCCCTAAAGGATCGAAAGGTCTTATTTAGACGTGGGATTTAGGTTCTGAATTTATTACTCCTGTTTAGTTATGCCCGAATCAATTGTTAGTTGTAAGTAAAAATGACTCAATCTATAGATAAATATGCTACATACGCTACTGATTTTGCGGCTATGACGCAGGCGGCGTGTTCGAGCGAGTTAACTTGGTTATCTGAGCTCAGAAGCTCGGCGTGGTCTCGGTTTAAAGAAATTGGTATGCCTGTGGCGCGCCGCGGTAATGAAAAATGGAAATACACTAATGTGGCTCCGATTGCTAACTCGACCTTTCGTTATGCTGCAGACGTGGATGCCACTCGAATAATCCCTCGGGAAAACGTGGTTGATAATAGCCCGTGGGATGAGAATTGGACTAATGTGGTGTGCGTGGACGGTCGCTACTCTGCTAGTTTGTCGGATCGATTGGTAGAAAACGGGATTTATGTTGGCGGGTTAAGCGATGTTCCTGATAGCCATGCTGAAGTACTTCGGGCTCATTTGGGTCAGTATGTATCCAGCGATGAAGATGGGTTCGTAGCATTGAATACGGCCTTTTTACATGATGGTGTCTTTATAAATGTGCCGGAGGGTGTGGCTTTCCCTGAAATGTTGAATTTGGTTTTCATTTCTACCGGAGAAGAAGGACCTCAGGTAACCTATCCCAGGGTACTAATAGTCATGGAAGGAAACAGCTCCATTACAGTACACGAAAGTTACTTGAGCCTATCGGAAGGGGCTGCATTCACAAATGCTGTGAGTGAAATGTTTCTAGCGGAAGGATCGCAAGTTCAGCACTCGAGGTTGATGCAGGAAAATGATTTAACTTACCATGTGGGTGTCAGCCGAGTTTATCAATCGGCATACAGTGAATTTACTTCTTGTAGTTTTTCTAAAGGTGCCAAAATAGGGCGCTCAGATCTCCATGTTTTGATTGATGGGCCGGAGGCGAAGTGTACTTTGAACGGCCTTTATTTGACTACGGGATCTCAGCATATGGACAACTTCATAAATATCGAGCACGCCAAGCCATTTGGAACCAGCCGGTTGTTGTACAAAGGTATTTTAGACGGGAAATCCCGCGCAGTTTTTGGTGGAACCGTACTGGTGCACAAAGTTGCCCAGCATACCGACGCCCAACAGACCGATAAAAATTTGTTGTTGTCTGAAGACGCTGAGATAGATAGTAAACCAAGTTTATTTATTTATGCCGACGATGTTAAATGCGGGCATGGAGCTACTGCAGGCCACATCGATGCGGACACTTTATTTTATATGAGAAGTAGGGGCTTGGATCTTGAAACGGCCGGGCGTATTTTAATTCAGGCATACGCTGGAGAAATTATTGATAAAGTTGGGCCTGATCGTTTGAGGGATTATTTGGACCAATTATACTCGGGTGCAGCGCAAACGCCTGGGATTGCTCTGAAAGGAATATCGTGAGTTCTAATTACTTGCCATTTGATGTTGATAAAATAAGGGCTGATTTTCCTGTCTTGAATCAGATGATTAATGGAAAGCCGCTCGTTTATTTAGACAATGCTGCAACGAGCCAAAAACCACAATCTGTTATAGATACTTTGGTTAATTATTACTCTACAGAAAATGCCAATGTTCATCGTGGGGTGCATACTCTGAGTCAACGAGCGACGGATGACTATGAAGCAGCTCGCGACAAAGTGAAAAGGTTTATTAATGCCGAGAAAGATGAGGAGATTATATTTGTTAGGGGAACAACCGAAGCAATTAATCTGATATCTCAAACTTATGGTAGATCCTGTATGAGTGAGGGGGATGAGATCATTATCTCATCTATGGAACATCATTCGAACATAGTGCCATGGCAGATCTTGTGCCAAGAGAAAGGGGCCATCTTGCGAGTTATCCCCGTGAATGATCTTGGGGAATTATTACTAGATGAATATGAGCGCTTATTTACAGATAAAACTAAGTTAGTGTCTATAGTTCACCAATCCAATGCTTTAGGTACTATAAATCCTGCAAAAGAGATTGTTGATATAGCGCATGGACATGGAGTTCCAGTTTTATTAGACGGTGCTCAAGCCATTGCCCATTTGGAGGTAGATGTAAGGGAGCTAGGTTGTGATTTTTACGCCTTTTCTGGCCATAAACTTTACGGTCCTACAGGTATTGGGGTGCTCTACGGAAAGGAATCTCTTTTAGAGGAAATGCCTCCATATCAAGCTGGTGGCGAAATGATTAAATCAGTGACCTTTGATGAGACATTGTATAATGTCCTTCCTAATAAATTTGAGGCAGGTACTCCAAATATCGCCGGAGCGATTGGACTTGGGGCGGCAATAGATTATGTTGGAACTCTGGGAATAGGGCAAATTGCTGCTTACGAATCTGAATTACTCCAATATGGAACTAGCAGACTGTCCAGTATTGAAGGGCTAAAGATTATTGGGACAGCCGACAAGAAAGGCAGCGTGATATCATTCGTCATGGAAGGAGTTCACCCGCATGATATCGGGACCATTTTAGATGCTGAAGGTATTGCTATACGCACAGGGCATCACTGTGCGCAACCCCTAATGGATCGGTTTGGTGTCCCGGCTACGGCTCGAGCTTCATTTGCTTTTTACAACACCAAGGAAGAGATTGATGTTCTCGTAAAAGGTATTGACCGAGTAATCGAGGTGTTTAGTTAATGTCTAACCTTAACGATCTTTATCAAGAGATATTGTTGGAACACAATAGTAAACCCCGAAACTATCGGAAATTGGAATCTCATAGCCATAATGCTGATGGATTTAACCCACTTTGTGGTGACGAGATAAGCCTATATTTGCAAATAACCGATGGTGTAATCATGGATGTGGGATTCCAAGGTAAAGGATGTGCAATATCTAGGGCGTCTGCCTCGTTAATGACTCAAAGCATAAAAGGGCATAAGGTCGAGGAAGCGGAAAATGTGTTTGACGAATTTCGAAAGATGCTCACTGAGCCTGATGCCGTATTAGACTTCGAGCAACTTGGAGACTTGGAAACGTTGGCGGGCGTCTCAGAATTTCCAAGTAGAATTAAATGCGCAATCTTGGCTTGGCATACTATGAAAGCCGCTATTGAAGAAACTATTGAAGATGTGACTACTGAATAAAACACGGGACATGACATTCTCCCTAGTCTATAAGTGTGCTTCCCCTTTTTATATAATCGACATAAAATAATCCCATGACGATACAACCTGACTTGCCGTTAAAGGGATTATATGGTGATGTTATATTAGAGCATTATCGCAACCCAAAATGCAAAAATCCCCTTACGCAACCTGATGTAGAGATAGAAGAATTCAATCCATTTTGTGGGGACCGTGTTAAATTGCAAATACAATTTGATCGGCTAGGGGCAATACATCGTATTAGCCACGAAGTGGAAGGTTGCTCGATATTACAAGCAACCGCCTCTATGATGGCTGATATTCTGTTGGGCAAGGATCAGGAAAGCATTTTAGCCATAGACCATGAGTTTCGTGCCATGCTACAGGGTGATAATAATAGCGAAAATCTTGGTGATCTGGGGGCAATGAGAGTTGTACGTGATTACCCAATAAGGATCAAATGCGCACTCCTACCGTGGTTGGCGTTGGAAGAAGGGTTAGAGAAATATGAAAAGAGCTCATGATGAATGAGAGATGATTTCTACGATTTCAACCACACTTTTGTCCAGAAGATTGATTCTGAAAGGGCTGTGTTAGGGTAAAAGTCCTGAAGATTCCAGTTGAATGCCCAACCAGTGATGTCACTTACCGGGCTATAAAGATAGGCTTCCTCTAGCAAGTATTGTTGTAGCTCCAAAAGTTTTTCTTTTCTCGTAATCGGGTTACCTTCAGCAATTTGCCCTTCGATCATTCGGTCAAGTTTTTTGTCTGCATGCCGTAGTATGTTGGCAGGGCCATCACTATGTATAAAAGCTAGCAGGAAACCGTTGGGGGACGGTATGTAGGGAATTTGACCTATTATGAGGTCGAATTCATCATCGCCTTTGGTCAATATTTGGATGTTATGAGATGGGTGTATTAAGCGTATAGTAGGATTGAATCCACTTCTCGTTAGAGCTTCTTTGATCTCTTTGGCATACTCAAGCATTTCTTTGCTGGAATCCGCTATTGCTATATTGAGAGGCTGGTTATCATTATGGTTTTTCAATTTCTTGCGTGCTTCAGATGGATTGGCAAAATATTTCTGCCTCATTGAGTTCTTGGGTAATAGCCAATCCGGGTTGGAAACTGGGAGGCCTACGTTAACTGAACCGAGGTCCTTCCAGATGGAATGCAAGCTTTCCCACGGGTCTAGAGAGTAGAAGGTTGCCTGCCGTATTCTTCTGTTACTGCCCAAATCAGTTCGGGTATTAAACCACAATAAAATGTTTGGACTATTAGAGTCAGATTTATACGAATTAAATTCGACAGTGCTAGACTGTAAAGTGTTCCAGCCTAAAGAGGAGACACGGATCACGTCAACTAGCCCCGTTTTAAAAGCTGCGATCTGTTGTGTTCGGTTAACGTACGGATCAAAAGTGGGTTTAATAGTTTTTATGAATAGGTTGTCTAAATAAGGAAGCCCAGCTTCAAAATAGTCCGGATTACGACTCAGCTTGGTGCCAATCCCGTGTTCGGTACTCTCCCATATCCAAGGACCGGTGCCTATAACCGGTCCCTGGCTCAGATCGCCGTACATTTTAACTGCCTCGGGTGCAACTATCTTGCTACGCCCGTCTGCCAATGCCAGGAGTACATCTGTATCCAAAAACGCTCGTTTAATCTTAAGAGATGTTGGGCTTTCGGTGAGGAATTTGGAAATTCCCCGATCTTTGAATAAAGTCGAATAAGGCCAGGATTCGGTCTCCATCCTGTTATAACTGTAGGCCAGATCTGACGCGACCATGCGGCGTCCATTAAGAGGGTGGATATTCTGCCAGTGTATATTTGAGGGCAGGAGGAACTCATATGAGAAATCTGAGTTAAGTTTCCAGCTTAGACATAGATCACATTCTAATATCAAACTGGGTTGTGAGATTCGGGGACCAGTTTGGACTCTTAATAATCTGCTATAAACTAATCCAGGTCCCAACGTGGAGAGAGTTTTTTGGTGAGTCCTGTGGACATCAAAATTATCAATATCAGCAGAGCTAGCTATGGTTAGAGTTCCGCCGGGCTGCCCGGTAAGCTTTTCTTGGTCTCTTTTCCCTAGAATAAGAGGCGAGTCTGTCCGGACAGGATCAGCGACTCGCGGGGTAGGTAGGGGCGTCTTGGTTGGAGCAGTCGTAGGAGACGGAGTTGGAGGGGGATGCGATGCTGGGGCAAGGTCTTCGGATTGTGTGCCGGTACAACTTAATAGAGGGATTAAGATTGCTAATGCAAATAAAAACCGTGACCATTTTAAAAACTGCAAGCTAAAATTCTCCAGTTGATTAGTAAAGCTGATCGACGTATAAAGCCTTGAGTCTAACTGGGCGCCGTATAGTTAGGCGGAAAAGCATCAGCCCCGCGCATCATCCCTTTTATGTAGGCGATTTGTCCAGTATGTTGGTAAAATTCGCCGACGACTTGCCTGAATACATCTGCGACAGTAATGTTTGGCCTTCGTTCCCGTGGTACCAGGTCGAATTTATTAGAGTCTAGATTTGATAGATAGGTTAGAGTTCCCTGCCGGACTTCTTCGCCGTAAGCTAATAACTTAGCTAACTCAAGATTAGGGAAATGACTTACTTGCTCCACAGTGTGGCCGAATCCGTTATCTCGGGGAGGTAAGCCGAATACGTCAGTCCAATTTTGATGCTCCCAAATCTCCGTGTGGTTCTGTATGAAAAATTGAATCCATGTATCTTCCACTCTGAACATGTGCCACAGTATCCATTCTATAGTGTTAGCCTCAGGTGTTGCCTGCCAGCGGAGTTCCTCTGGTGTTAAATCGTCTATTGCCTGCATTAGGAACTCGTGTTGCTTATTGATAGACTCGGCTATGAATTTAGCTAACATAAATCCTCCTAGTTTGACCCAAGTTGCATCAGGTGGACAAAAACTTGGTTAACGCATTGCAGTAATCGCGGGGCCGTTCGAGATGAGGTAGATGTCCACATTGTTCGATTATGGTTAGCTCTGAGTTGGGCAATAAATTTTGGAAAGCGTAGGCGTAGGGCAACGGAATTATTTGATCCGAATCTCCCCAAATCAGAAGAGTAGGCATAGTAATTCTGTGAGCACGTTTGATTAGTCCATGATCAGCGATAGGCCACATGAATTTACCTATAGCCTGTGCTGTTTGAGTATTCACTAATTCTTGTTCGAGTATGCCGATTTGATCATCTTCCTGGATCAAGAGATTGGAGGCGGGTTCATTTTGCGGATTAAACCATTCTAGATGTTTCCGCTCTGAAGGTGTTAACGCGAAAATATCTAGTGTGGGGGTATCATCTATCCATATTCCGAAGGGAGCTGTTAAGGCTAATCGTGGTATTAGCCTTGGGCAATGCGCTGCCAATTCAACTGCGACCATTCCCCCATAGTCGTCTCCACATAAGTAGAGAGTTTCTAAATCCAATTCGTGAATCAAGTCTTCGTAAAAAATTATGAGATCCCATAAAGTATCAAGGTGTTCAAGTCCAGTGGAATTGCCAACCCCAGGCTGAACTGGGGCAATAATCCGAAATGATTGAGCCAAATGATCTAAAAACGGTGACCACCCGGCATGTCCTGAGGCTCCGTGCAAATAAACTAAGGTGGGACCGGTTCCTCCTTGCAGCAACTCTACTTGGAACTGACCGTGCCTTATATCAATAATTTTATCTTCGTGATCTACCAAATTACCTCTCACGAGTGACCGTTTACTTACTTTTGCCGTAATAGATTGCTTGGCCACGATTATAATCATTAATCCTAGAACAAAACAGTGGATGTTGGCCCGATTGTCGATATTCGGAGAATATTTATCTGCAAACTCGTCGTAGCCAGGAATCATATGCTTGACACTCATTGATAGTGCAGCCTATAATCCACAGCGAGCATACGGAGCGGTATCCCCCTTGCTTCGTGCTTCCCCTTCATTTGGTAGACAAAGTCCACATTCGGGCGTAAGAATACGCTTAGCTGTAGTGCATGGCCACAAAATATATTTTCGTAACCGGCGGAGTAGTCAGTTCAATTGGTAAAGGGATCAGTGTTGCCTCTATAGGTAGGATCCTTAAAAGCCGAGGTCTGTCTGTTTCCGTAATCAAATTAGATCCCTATCTGAACGTTGATCCGGGGACTATGTCACCATATCAACACGGCGAAGTGTTTGTCACTCAAGATGGTGGGGAAACCGATTTGGACTTAGGCCATTACGAGCGATTTATAGATGTGGAACTTACGCGATCGTCCAATCTGACAGCTGGCCAACTATACTTGTCATTGATAGCGAAAGAAAGGAAAGGCGATTTCTTAGGTGGTACCATTCAAACCGTACCTCACGTAACAAATGAGATAAAGGATAGATTAACTTCAGTAGCAGCAGAGTCTGGTGCCGACGTAATCGTCGTAGAGGTCGGGGGGACGGTTGGTGATATCGAGGGGTTGCCATTTCTCGAGGCGATTAGGCAAATGCGGAAAGATGTTGGACGAGACAACGTTTTCTACCTGCATCTAACTCTTCTGCCGTACATAGCTGCTACTGGTGAACTAAAAACTAAGCCAACTCAACATAGCATAAAAGAACTAAGAGGTATTGGGATACAGCCAGATGCGTTGGTTTGTCGTAGTGATTACCCTGTATCCACTTCTATCTGCGAGAAATTATCTTTATTCTGTGATGTAGACAGTGATGCGGTTATACCATTAGAGACAGTTGACAACGTTTATGAAGTGCCTCTNATTTTGGAAGAATCTGGGTTAGGAAACTTTATTGTCAAGACATTTGGNTTTGATAATAATCCTCCTGATCTTAGTGCTTGGACTCATATGGTCGANCATATGAANTCGTTGAATGGTCCTATATCTATCGCCGTAGTTGGCAAATATGCNGANTATCCAGATAGTTATATATCTGTTAGGGAAGCTCTTAGGCATGCTGGGTTAGCACATAACAAAGAGGTGAAAATCGACTGGGTGCATTCTGAAGATGTCGAACGGTTAGGCCCAGAATCTCTTCTTGCTAATGCTTGCGGCATTGTGGTCCCTGGCGGGTTTGGNCCCCGAGGAGTGGAGGGCATGGTTGATACTGTTACTTANGCCAGACAACATCATGTTCCATTCTTNGGGCTTTGTTTGGGTATGCAAGTCATGATTATTGAATGGGCTAGAAACGTCTTGGGACTATCTAATGCTAATTCAGAAGAGTTAGATGCANACACTCCTGACCCGGTAATCCATATTATGCCGGATCAGCAGACGGTTACGTCAATGGGAGGTACGATGAGATTAGGTTGGTATCCGTGCCGACCGGTTTTTAATACCAAAACGTTTGATGCATATCAATGTTCAGAAGTTATGGAACGCCACAGGCATAGGTTCGAAGTAAATAATGCGTATAGAGAAGATTTAGAAGAATCAGGGTTAATCGTCGGNGGTGTTTCGCCTGATGGGAATTTAGTAGAAACTGCGGAAGTTAAGGACCACCAATTCATGGTAGGAGTGCAGTTTCATCCCGAATTTCAATCTCGTCCGAGTAGCCCCCATCCGTTATTNAGGGATTTTATAGGGGTCGCAAAGGATATTGTCAGAGAAGGAGGCCAGCGTCCTTTGCTTTTAGGTCCACGAGAATCGTAGGAATGATTAGTAAGCTTACTGGGGCCTAAGATATCTAAAGATGAGCTCCTGGTATCCCGATTAAATCGGCACAGGACTCAAATATTTAACAAGATTTGTTTGAGGAATTGTCTCGTGAAGTTATTTTTAGATACAGCGAANATAGAGGAAATTAGGATGGGAGCCCGGATGGGTGTTGTGACNGGAGTGACTACGAATCCTTCTTTAGCTGCCAAAGAAGGTATCGGGCGTGCAGATTCATATAGGGCAGCGGTACAAGAAATATCTGATTTAGTTGATGGCCCGATATCTGTTGAAGTAGTTAGCCAAGATGCTGCGGGTATGATAGCAGAGGGGCGGGAAATTGCTGAATGGATTCCGAATCCCTGGGTTAAGATTCCAAGTACNATGGAAGGATTTGAGGCTATATCCGAACTAAGTAAAGACGGAATTAATTGCAATCAAACTTTGTGTTTTTCCGTAAACCAAGCTGTTTTAGGAGCTCAGGCTGGTTCTACGGTAGTAAGTCCGTTTGTTGGTCGATTGGATGATATCGGCTTAGAGGGTATGGACTTAGTTTCTGACATAGTTTCTGTGTTTAAAAGTTTTGATATCAAAACTTTAGTTATGGCGGCCAGTATTAGAAATTCGTTGCATTGTTTGTTAGCTGCGAAGGCAGGATCCGATATAGCAACGATACCTTATGGTGTGTTGACACAGATGGTCCAACATCCTCTTACTGATGTAGGAGTAGCGAGATTTCTAGAAGATTGGCGGAAAGCAAGTGAGGGGTAACCGGCTGAGTTTAGTAAAATATAAATACCACCCCTCTTATCAAAGAATCTACTGAGTTATCGTGTGATGATTAACGAAATNACGAAATGCATGATACCCAAATAATTTGTCAAACGGATGAGGTGAACATGGCAACAACACAACCTATAGTGGACGTANCTGAGTTAGGCGGTAAGACTAAAGACCAGCTGTTAGATGTCGCTGAAAGTGTAGGTCTTGGTGAAAGTTCAGGGCTAACAAACTTAAGGCGAGAAGACTTGTTAAGTAGGATTCTCCAAACGGCGTCCTCCCACCAGGCTCTTACAGCCTCGGGTATTTTAGAAATAATGGACGAAGGATACGGGTTCCTGCGTCAAGTGGCATACTCTCACACAACGGGAGATGTATACATATCACAGTCGCAGATTCGGCGGTTCGGCTTGAAAACAGGCGATACGGTAACAGGCCAAGTTAGACCACCNAAAGAAGGTGAGCGGTATTTTGGCTTAGTTCGGGTGGAAAAGGTTAACGGGTTTGATCCNGAACAGACTCCGAGTCGCTCGCGCCCTCAATTCGAATATCTAACACCTATATTTCCCGATGAACAAATCAAATTGGAAACAGANTCTTCTAATCTGTCTACACGAATGGTGGATATGTTCGCTCCGATTGGTTTAGGTCAAAGAGGACTAGTTGTTTCTCCGCCTAAAGCAGGTAAAACTACTATTCTTAAACATTTATCACACAGCGTAGCGGTAAATCTGCCAGAAGCTGTGCTAATGGTAGTTTTGATAGGTGAAAGGCCAGAAGAAGTTACTGACATGCGTAGGGCCGTGAAAGGCGATGTTTTTTCTTCTACATTTGATGAATCTGTTGAAGATCAGTGCCGAGTTGCAGAACTGGCGTTAGAAAGAGCTAAGCGTTTGGTAGAGGCTGAGAAAGATGTGGTGATACTTCTGGATAGCGTCACGAGACTTACTCGAGCATATAATCTTGCAGTCCCTTCGAGTGGCCGTACTCTATCGGGAGGTATAGACCCCGTAGCCTTGTATCCGCCAAAAAAGTTTTTTGGTGCAGCAAGGAACATCGAAGAAGGGGGAAGTTTAACGGTTATAGCTACCTGTCTTGTAGATACAGGGAGNAGGATGGATGAAGTGATCTACGAGGAATTTAAAGGTACCGGCAATATGGAGTTGCATTTGGACAGGAAATTAGCAGATCGGCGATTCTTCCCTGCTATAGATATAGTAAGAAGTGGGACTCGTCGAGAAGAGCTTCTNTATGATGACGAAACAATGAGACAAATTGTTCTACTAAGGAGAATGATTACACTAATATCTAATGATAATTCAACAAGCGCAACCGAAAGGGTTTTAGAACGCCTNGCTAAATACGATGACAACCAGACCTTTTTGTCTAATTTGAACAAGGATGCTTAACGGGAAAGGTTANATTTTCCTGATGNTGAAATGCTTCCCTCTGCGATGCTTCCCTCCGCGATGCTTCTATCTGCCGTCATAATAAGGCTACATCTGCACTCTCTTCTTCTGACGTGGTCAAATATTAATNCGGTCCNGCGTGATTTTGTGTAGAAACAANCGATACGTTTGATTTCCAGAAGTCGTTGCCTATCAATCATCTGATAAAATNNGTGGAGTTACTAAAATCTTGGGATAATTGTCGACTTATGCCGAATACTATTTTAATTGTTGATGATGAATCGGAGTCTCCTATAGTAAATGCTGTCAAACGGAGGCTTGATGAGGAAGGCTGGCTAACTCAGATAATAAAGCCGGAAGTCAGTGGGTCTNTTGGGGATGAATTTGAAAGCCTTACCCTGTATACGATAGCAACCAAGAGT
The DNA here is from genome assembly GCA_002707185.1 of Chloroflexota bacterium. The sequence goes on from PAMF01000024.1 coordinate 43,852, forward strand.
CCTGATGGAATCTTATTNGATGTTCGGTTAGGTGAATTTAAAGAAGATCAATTTAAGGGTTTGGATATTCTTCAGAAAATCGTCCACAANTATCCGAGATTGCCCGTTTTAATGTTTACACAATATGCTCAAGGNCCGGATAGAGAAACAGCTGTGCGAGGGGCTCTTCAATGGGATGCGCCGGTGGATTTCATAGATAAATTAGCTAGTCCGGATGAGGTGGTGCTGCGTCTCCGTCGGTTAATAGGAAGTACTCCCGAAAANATNCCTATCAATGNAAATTTNTATGTGGATACGACTGCGAAGACCGTTTTTGCAGGAATAAATGGGGAGTGCGTGTTGGTAGATGATGTTAATGGTGTAAAATTTGACGTTTTTAGGGAATTAGCAGCGACGTGGTATAGAAGCCCTGGAGAGTTAGTTCCGTTCAGCCGCCTAGAACGATATTTTGACGGTGATGAAGCTAGAGGGTCCCTCAGGGTTAGAATTAGAGAAATCAAGATTTCTCTCGGAAAGGCCTTGGGTATTTCTTTAGGTGCCTCCGATTTGATCATAAACGTGAGGGACCAAGGTTATAGACTGGTCCCTCCCAAAGTGTGAATCTGTGATTAGATATAATTCGAAACTCTGGTGGGCCAGNTTGGTTACATCAGCTATCGTCTGCTCCGGGTTCATAGGCTTGGCAACATCCCCCTTTATAGGAAAAACNGTGTTTGAATATTTGTGGGGTGTTGAACCTATAGCATACTTGGCGACAGTCATAATTTTAGTGGCATTATTGGTTTTATTACTTAGCTATTATATTCCAAGACTACTGGATCGACCTGATGGTCGCATTGGTATAGAACGNAGAACAGCGGAGCAATGGGGTCTGCTAACTCAGCAATATTTTGAATTATTTAACCACGATTTGGGGAGGCCTCTACGCCGCATTCTAGGTAAAGAACGCGAACTTAGGCTAGCTTTCCGCGCAGCGGATACGACACTTCATCCCGAAGTTAAGGGTCTNCTAGACGAAATCGAGGCACAGACCCCGAGCTTTAGGTTGATGGTTTCTAACATTCAAGTGTTAGTACAATTGGAAGCNCCTACAACACCTACTATTCAAGCTGTAGAACCGTCNGAGTTAATCCGGCGCATAGTTGATAGATATACNCCTGTAGCAGGNGAGGCTTCAAAAGAAATTACTTGGTGGTCTGATCCTGCGGAATTTGGTTTAGTCTATTGCGATGGCGCGGCAATAGAACATATATTAACTAACCTAGTTGATAATACGGTGCGATACGCAACTGAGCATGTTGAGATACAGCTCACTAAGAACCTGNCGGATTTTTTCATTCGGGTATGGGATGACGGCCCAGGGATAGCCTCCCACTATACTCANCATATATTTGATCGAGGTTGGACNCCAGAGGTTGCCAGAATAGAAGAGAAAACAAGCTCAGGACTTGGTTTGTTTATCGCTAGCACGCTGGCTAAAAAATACGGAGGAGATTTGACNGTNGAGAGTATTGCTGAGCCTGATCCAGAACATCACACAGCGTTCCTTTTAAGCCTCCCAATTGGAGGGCCTGTATAGGCGTGATATAGGAGATTTGCTGGTGATGTGTTTCCGCTCAAAGTTATTNGTTGGTTTGGCGATNTTGTCGCTTAGCTTAGCTTTAGGCTGCATTCAANAACTACCGAGGCCCACCAATATNNCAACATCCGAAACGACAATNCCTACGGCTACTCCTNTAGTCATTGTCAAATATATAGAACGACCAACCGTCGCTCCAACTGAGTTNCNTCCGATGTCNCCAACTNAAAATCCAACTGTTACCCCGGCCCCGGTCCCAACTGCGAATCCAACCCCCTCTGTTGGAATGCTGGAAATATTCGAGCCAGAGGATGGAGTCATAGTGCGGGACAACATTCTTGTAGTTCACGGGAAAGCTTATCCCGGATCTGATGTTACGATAAATGATTCGAATGTTATAAGTGATGGAAGAGGCCATTTTTGGAAAGGGATTATGTTGAAAACCGGGGATAATATCATAAATATTG
>PAMF01000025.1 GCA_002707185.1 Chloroflexota bacterium
TCGGAGAGGTCAATGTTAAGGTTAAACATTACCTTAAGCCTTCGCATGATATCGTAGAATGCCCGATGATCGGTTGGTATACCGACTTGTTGGTTAGAAGAAGTTGCAAACGGATACATTGGCGCCATCGCACCTAACCGGAATATTTCCACATCGGGGTGTTCAAAATGAGCCATATTTATCAGTGCCATCCCGATAGTGGGACCTTGGCCACCATTTTTCCCATAGCTGGAATATTGTAAGCCGAATTTGTCCAGATTTTCTTTCATATTTTCTTTACTGTACACACAACTCACCCTGCGCTCTATATCCGGCGGCGCAGGTCCATTGTATCCTTCAATGGTGACGGTTTGTTCGATACCGATTTCACTAAGAGCCGCAAAGAAGGCATCTCCGTACAGGTCAATACGATACCAAGGCTCGTCACCACGGAATATTATTAATCCATCACCCGCATCATAGAAGCTATTATCCCATGCCATAGGAGCACTGGGGAGTCCATCCTCGAATGATGCCCGAGGACGATAAGCATCATGCGTCCCTGAAATTTGGAATGGGAAGCAAATATCCGAAAGCTGTCGGGACATTTCGGCAATCTTTTTTGCTTCTAACTTCCGTATTAAATATCTAGTTAAGCCGCTGGAAATATCCCCACCATCTGACCATTGTCTTCTCCAGCCCGCTATTAAATATTTTGCCGATGGCTTTTCGTGTATTATCAACAAATCGCTTGGCATTATGAATCTTTTTCCTGCAGTGTTGTTATTGTATTAAGTGAAGTCGGTCGATTACGAGAAATAACGATTTTATTTTATACCAAATTACCTGAATCTAGCCAATCTATAATGCTTCGTGGACAGTAATTTATCATCCTCACAATATATTTGATGGTTTAGGGTTTGTTATTAGATAACTCATAATAGCTCTATTATTAAATTATTCCGATTCGGTGACTTCAATAACTTTAACGGAAAGCTGGAATTACTTGTTTGGCAAATAAGACCAGGTCATCTGTAATTATGGGGTCGGGAAATATAAGGAAAAAATAACCGATTCCATAGTCGGAGTACGATTTGATCTGACGTATACATTGTTCCGGTGTGCCGTGAATAGACTTGGAGATTTCCGATTTGTAACTATCTATATCCATGTGTGATGCTTTCGCCAATACCGCTACCTTTTGCTCAAAAGCGGATTGGGTTTCTGCGATAACTACACGGGTATTATGGGTTACTTCTATTTCTGAAAAATCTCTATCGATATCTGTACAATGCTGCTCTAAGAGTTCTAATTTGGCCGAATGCTCTGGGATATTCAATTCTGATCCGATGTTGCAGATGTCCGCATGTTTTGCGACTGCTCTGAGAAGATGGCGCTCTCCATGCCCGCCGATTATCAGAGGGGGATGGGGAGTTTGGACAGGTTTAGGATTTATTGAAGCCTGAAAAGTTTGGTAAAAGGACCCTGCAAAAGTTGTACTGTCATGCATCCACAGCTGTTTGATTAATGAAACTGATTCTTCTAACATTTTGACGCGTCGGGCAGTACCTGGGAATTCTATCCCTGCCAATTCGTGGTCTCGCCGATTACCTCCAGCACCTATTCCCAATTCAAATCGGCCATTACTTATGACATCCAATGTTGCTCCCATCTTAGCCAATAATAGGGGTGGTCTGTACAGGTTCGCTAACACCATAGGTGTGAGACGTATTTTTTTTGTGATGCTCGCAAGTGACGAAAGGGTTGTCCAACATTCTAAGGTTGGAATACCTAGAAGATCATAGAGTGTAACGGAATAGTACCCTAATGCATCAGCTAGAATCACGGCCCGTTTAAGTTCTTCGAAAGTATAGCCGCTCTGATGGATACGAAATCCAAACTTAATATTTGATTCCATAGTTTATTGAATGAGCTTTGAATAAGATGGTGATGGCATTGGAGCGGAGCGTTTAAATTATACTGTAATTAGGGCTAGGCGATATCAGGTTTAACTGGCTATCGCCTAGCCCTTTGTCAAGGATCATTTTTCAAAAGCTGGGATCACTTCTTTACCCATTAACTCAATGGATTCCATTACGCGTTCGTGCGGAATGGTTTCAGTCTGCATAATTAACATACATTGGTCTACACCTATGTCTTCGTACATTTTTATGGTTTTTATACAACTTTCCGGGTTTCCCGCTATAATAACCCCTCTATCAGCTAGGGTGTTGGCATCTAGTTGGGCGACAGCGGCCCTGGCCGCGCCTGGCCCAGAATCAAGAGAGAGACCAGCATTGGCAGCCTGTTCCTTGTGTTCATCATCTGATTGCCTGAGCCATCGTCCGAAATCGGCCTGCAGGTCATCCGGCACACCTCCCCAGGCTTCTAATAACTCTTCGTATGCCCCTATTCTGCCCTGAATATAAGGTTTATCTGGTCCGAAAAATGTCTTCATGGATTCTGCCGCGAGTTCTTTGGCCTCTTGGTCATCTTTGCCACAAAATGCATGGACATTGTTACCCCAAAAATCGTTGACGAAAGCTCCCACTGGATCTGCGTCCTTTATGGCGTCTCTGTATACCTTCACATGGTTTGCCAGTATATCCACTGCGTAGGAACCCGATGACAATACACCAATTCCTTTTTGGGCCGCCAATCTGAAACTTTCAGTTTGCGTGCATGCTAGGTACATTCTCGGGTGGGGTGTTTGGTATATGCTGGGGAGGATACGTCTCGAAGGGACGTTCCAAAATTTGCCTTCCCAGGTAAATTCTCCCTTAGTTTGCCAAATTTGGGGGAGCATATTGAGGGATTCATCCCAACGTTCGCGAGTCTCTCTGGGATCTATTCCTTGTCCAATTTGTTCATAAGCGTTGGACCTTCCGGTACCAAATTCAACTCGACCATCAGTCAATTGATCAACCATAGCAACCCGTTCGGCTATATGAATTGGATGATGGCTGGGTAAAATAGATACACCAAAACCGATCCTGATGTTTTTGGTACGTTGGCTTAACGCGCCAAATAATACCTCAGGGCAGGGTGATCCCGAGAAACCGGTTAAGAAATGGTGTTCTACGAACCACAGGTTGTGGAATCCCATCTGGTCTGCTAGTTCGCATTGTTCTAAGGTCTCTTTGTATAAACTATTCCAGTCAATATCGCCGTCTTCCATCTCCCGTTGCGTTTCAAACAAAAGACCGATTTTCATAGGATTCCTCCTCACTTATCGATTTAGATTAGTATACCTTATATGTAATCCGGCTTGTACTGGATATCTTGGGTGATATTTCGTGCACGAAAATAACACTATGTGGTTTTATAAATTCGCTATTTCAATTGGGATAATCTCTTCACTTAGTTCAAAACCGAAGACTCGAGAAAAAAAATAATATTGGGCTTCTATGGCCCTTATAATATTATCGGCTTGTCGAAAACCGTGTTGTTCTTTTTCAAAGCAGATGTAAGCAGCGGGATATCCTCTGCCTTTTACTGCGTTGAACATATTTTCTGACTGGTTGGGGGGCACTATCTTGTCTTCCTGTCCTTGAAACAAGATCATAGAACAGGATAACTGGTCTATGTAGTTGATAGGAGATCTCTTGAAGTATAGATCTCTGGATTCTGGCAATGGTCCGATAAGGCTGTCTAAATAACGAGATTCAAATTTATGGGTATCGGCTGCAAGAGCCTCTAAGTCGCTTACTCCGTAGTAGCTTGCTCCAATTTGAAATACGTTCGTAAATGCGAGACAGGCGAGTGTCGTATATCCACCTGCACTACCACCTTGTATAGCCATTCGATTCCCGTCGACAACGCCAGTTTTTGCGAGGAAATTCGCTCCTTCCCCACAGTCATTTACATCTCGTATACCCCAGTTGCTACGCAAACGCTCTCTATATGCTCGCCCGTAGCCTGTACTTCCACCATAGTTAACGTCAAGTACCACGAACCCTCGGCTGGTCCAGAACTGGATGGACAAATCAAGTGCTATTGAGGTGGCTCCTGTTGGGCCTCCATGACTCTTGACCAGTAAGGGTGGTTTCTCGCGGGGTAACCCAGTGTACAAGGGATTGGTAGGGTGATAAACAAAAGCGTGGGTCAAGAAGCCGTCGGATGTTTCATAGGTTATGGTTTCAGGTATAGAAATACAAGCAGAGTCCACTTGAATTGACTGTGAACTCCTGATTTTCTTCAGATTATCTCCCGTAGGATTCATGGATAGTATAGACATCGGTTCTGCGGGAGATGCTGCTTGAAATAATACTAAATCTGTCTTTATTCGGACGTCGCCTCTTCCAAATTCTGTGTAAGGAATAATGTAGTCCTCAAATGTATTTTCAAGAACATCGAGTTTCCCTAACTTCCAAACTCCTTTTTGGTTATATGCCGTTATTAGCACATCGCTAGATAGGTATCCGTAGGTAGACATTCCAAGTGACCAGGGGGGTCTGGTGAATTCTGCATCGATGGGGCATAGGGGCACAACTCTTCCTGATTGAAACTTATACAGGTTCCACCATCCGGTTCTGTCAGAAACAAAATGGAGGACTCCATTCGGGGACCATGTCGGTTCCAATATAGAATCTGAGGGACCTGCGGGGATCTTGTAGCTGTTTTGGAGTGAACCGTCGTCGGTTAAATCTGCTATCCATAACTCTGTACCATCCCAGGGCATGTTGGGATGGCTCCATGTGATCCAGGCCAGCTTAGTAGCTTCTGGATTAATTCTCGGTGAGGAATAAAAGTCGTTCCCAGTAACCAGATACCGAACCTCGCCGATTATCTTTGGATCAATGCTTACGATGCTGTTAACGGGATTATCCTGAGAATTAGAGTGATCTTCTAGTACATAAGTAATCCGGTTTCGTTTGTGGTCATATACTCCATCTGCATATCTGAAGTCGCCGGGGACTGTTATTGGAACAGGCGTTTGATGCTGTTTTTGGATATAGATGCGTTGATCACTGTAATTGCTGAAATACACGGTTTGGTCTGTTACCAAATATGATGAGCCTCCATATTCATGGACTAGACTTCGGCAACTATAGGGGTTGGGTGTAATGTCCTGCGTATTTCCGTCAGGAGTATGCTTTACCAGCACTTGTCTGCCACCGTCAGATGGACGACCTTCGATCCAGTAAATGTCTTCACCGTCAAAAGACAGTTGCCCTAAAGAGACAGTGTCATTAACTATCAAATTGGACGATACGGGGGAGGGCCATGATCCGAATTGTGATGGTGTTCTGTCCAACTTTGCTTCCTCATTCCCATTCAATGGTCTAAATTATGGTTTAGCTTACGGAATATGCTAAGGTATAGCATACTAGAATATGAATTGCCAAAATGAGGCAAAGTAAACTTGCAGAGGCATTTTACATGAGCATAGCATCTATTCTCGAGAATGCGCCGAAGTTAGCCCTGGAATGGGCTTCTGAAAGAGACAATAGACAACAGCGTACTGAAGCAGACCCTGCTGATTATGAACAGCTACGACAACTGGGGATACCGCTTATGGGTGTACCCGTAGAATTCGGTGGCTTCTGGGAGAATTTATCTCAATCCGCCCGCCCCATGTGTACTATGTTACGTATGCTGGCGAAAGGTGATCCGTCTATCACGTTATCTAGCGCTATGCATCAAGGAGTTCTGGCATCCTGGCGGCTCCCATCTGTGCCTGAACCCTTTAATGAAGGGTTTCAGCGGCAAAGAAAAGAAGTGTTTGAAACAGTTATTGGAGGCGCTTGGTGGGGTACTATCGTATCTGAACCGGGGAGTGGTGGTGATACGGGGCTGACTAGATCCCAGTGTATACCGGATGATCAGGGAGACTTTAAATATAGACTCTCCGGCCAGAAGCATTTCGGTAGTGGATCAGGGTTAACTTCATTTATGACGACTCGTGCTGTTGCTGAAGGAGAGAGTACGCCGGATCTGTTTTTTATGGAAGTGCGGAATCAACCGTGGGATGGGAGTACCGGAATGCGGTTATCTAATGCATGGCGCGGACACGGGATGATGTCTACTAATAGTCATGCGTTCGAGTTTCAAAATTATCCTGCTACTCGTATAGCTTGGCCGGGCCACCAGGCTGAAATAATGGCTGCGAACAATACTTTAGGTGGATTGTCGTTTACATCTGTAATTACAGGTGTAGTTGACGCAGCCATGGATTACACTCGAGAACAATTAAAGCAAACCGTTAGTAGCGGTAGTTCTCTTCGTGCATTGCAACAGGTTGAATGGACATTAGCAGAGCAGGAGGCTTGGTTGATCGACCAAGCTTGGGAAGGTGGAGTGAAAGTTCTCGAATCTGGAACTACGGACCGTAAGATTGTATTGACCGTAAAAGAGAGTGTTGCTCGTTTAGCTGAGTCTGTGTTAGGGCGTTTGTGCAGACTCTCTGGAGGAACGGCCTACACTTGGTATTCCCCACTGGGAGCTTGGTTCGAAGATGTAAGAGCTTTAGGCTATCTCAGGCCTCCATGGGCATTAGCTTATGATAATTTATTTAATATGAGTCTACGAGACTAGCCCTAATGTGTGGGCTAACAGCGTGTTAGAAGTTATTCTATAAAACAAAAATGTATTATTGACAGTTTCTCTAAATTATAGGAGTAGGTGCATGGACCACAAGTTTAAGGATATGACAGTTATTCGGCAGGGAGCGTCTAATGGTGACGGAACAGTTATCGGGATAGAGTTAGTTAATGGCACCCAAATTCATGCTGTTTCTGTTGCAAGAGAAGGGTTTTCATATACCGGGCCTACTTGGGCCTATTTATTTGAAAATGAAGGCCTTACACTAATCGATGCTGGAGAACTGGGTTCCTTTTCCAAATTGGATGATGGTCTGGAATGCGCTGGATTCAGAGCGAAAGATATACAGAGAGTAATCATAACCCACGGTCATGAGGATCACGATGGCGCTGTTGCTGAATTGGTGTCAGAAACCGGAGCAGAAGTCTGGGCGCACGACATATATGCGCATCTCCAAGTATATGATCCCAGAACAATAATGAGGACGGCCGCTTCTCCCCTGCAACAAGAAATGCGTCGAGTAGCTGATGCCAACGAATCGTTCCCGTCCGAGTCTCCGGAGCGCGATAATTATATAGCTACGAGAAAAGCTTTAAAGATCGATCATCCTATTCAACACAACGAGGTTATCGGAAATCTGACTCTCCTGTTCACACCGGGGCATTCCCCTGATGAATTATGTATGTCTCTTGATGGAGTGGTATTTACAGGGGATCATGTGCTCCCAGAAATTTCACCTCATCCGACTATGAAAGCTAACTTCTCCACAGATATACGAAACAACTTACCTGGCCAATATCAAGATGCGTCGGACTGGTACGGCTTGGGAACATATTTAAAATCCTTAAAGGTGGTATCGGACCTCGGTGAAGACGTACAAGTATTGCCTGCACACCGCTATTTCAATCGAGATCATTTCAATTTTATAAACACCGGAAGAGCTAAGGATATTATCCAACATCATGGCGATCGGTTGTCTCATATTGTCGATAAACTGAGTCACGGTGAGATGGGCCTAGAAGACCTGACTAGAGGGATATTCGAACACCGAAAGCTGGAGTCGAATAACTTATTAGCGGGCTTGAGCGAGATCGTAGCCCATGTTGAAGTTTTAGAAGACTTAGGTGATTTGGAAGTGATAGATGGGGTTCAAATCGTTGCCACAGGTCAAAGGAATCATTTAGAGTTCATCAATGGACTGGTTGGCTAACTAGTAAGTCCTAATAAATGCAATAAACTAGATAGTTAATCAGGAGGTGGATAATCTTAACTTTTGAAATGGGGTATAACAGTCCTTGCGAACAACTCCATCTGGTTGAACATTTGTGTTGAACTATTAGCGAGAAATCCCATATTGAAGTCACGGACTCCAGCATCTATACGATCCTCTATTGCTGTTATACATTCCTGAGGAGTTCCAGTTACACACAGGGCTTTTGCTAAATCTTCAGCCGACCGTTCTGGTGTGACGTATCTTTGCCCTACATTTTCTGTGGCAAGTTTTAACGCTTCATTAGAGTCTTCAGAAATTGCGGTAGGTTGGTTGAGACCCCAGTGGAAATTAGAAAGATCTCTGCCAGCATCCAAGGCAATTTCCTTGATCCTATCATTGGTCGCTTTTAATCTGCGGGCTGTGAACAGGTATGGATACCATCCATCTCCTTGTAGTGCAGCTCTTTTCATAGCGGCTTCGCTACGCCCTGCGATCCAGATTGGTGGNTAGGGGGTTTGGACAGGCCGCGGCAATAAAGTAGTATTTTTAAAATCAAAGAATCTGCCCGCATGAGTTACAGAATCCTCTGTCCATAATCGTTTCATAATATCCAGCATTTCGTCTGTGCGGCGACCACGGGTATTGACGGGTATGTCAAGTGCTTCAAATTCTGCGATTGTGTCTCGCTGTCCACTAATGCCAATTCCAAAATCCAGTCTTCCGTTGGATATCACGTCGACGCTGGCGATTAATTTTGCAAGCATGACCGGATGGTAAAGAGGAATTATGACAATTCCAGTCATCACTCTCAATTTACGTGTTGCACCTGCTGCTGCTGCCATTGCCGGAATCGTAAGAAGAGTCGGTCTTGGGGGGGTACCATCCATGATGTGTTCTCCGGTGGTTATCCTGTCGTAGCCCAGGGTCTCAGCATATTTGGCAAATTCTCCAACATCCCAGTAATCATCCAGACTCATATTACAGCCGAAGGTCAAGTTAGGTGTTGGCATGGTCTCTCCATCAACGAATGGTATTAATCGTAATTATATTAAAATTAGCCCGTTGGGATTAAACATTTTAAGTGGGCTAGTCCCTAATTTGGATTCTAGGTTTTTGATAAACATGAATCATAGCTAATAAACGGACTGTCGGCGATTCCTAAGTGATTTACTTGTCCTCGTAGGATAACATGAGGTTTGTGATTACAGACAAAGTCTCATAGTTTATAGCTCCTGTCCACCGCCGGAATATGTCTCCATTCGAGTCCACAAATATAGTGGTTGGCATGGTTAATACATTGAACACNTTAAAGGCCTTGGGATCTACCAAACTACCNACTNGATAGTTGACGTTCAATGTTTGCATAAGCTTTATAGCTTCCGCTTTGGTGCCCAGCCCAGTTGGTTTCCCGACGTCTATTCCAATGATAGTTACCTGGTGGTGATATTCATTGTGAAAGTTCTGCAATTCAGGCATTTCTGCCCTGCATGGAGGACACATGGCGGCCCAGAAATTGATGATCACGGGTCCTTTTTGCAAAGAGCCAATTTGAACGTTATCAACATCAAAACGTTTATCGCCGTTATAAATATCAATTGAATAGTGGCTGGCTCNTACGGTGATACTAGATGTGTTAAGGTGCTCTGTCTCGTTTGTGGCAGGATCCGCAGCGATTGGAGTTTGGTCAACTGGATTAGACAGGNTACTGCATCCCATTATTGAAGCGATTGATATCGCTAAAAGACCTACGGTTATGATTTGGATCCTGATATTATCAAACATTATCAAAAGCCCACCCCTATATATCCATGTTACCAAATGTTGTGGTCATGGGCGCGCTTGCTTAATTATCTGGCTTCCAAAACGCGATCAAAAATTAGCAGNGCAATAGGTATTACGGTTATTANGCACATGTTATTGCCTGTATGGCAGTGTCAAATCAGACATGGCCACTAAATATCCCAAGGTGTACAATCTTTGTAACAGCCCTTAGGTAATTGAGATGGAGGCTGATATGCGAATTCTTCTAATTGCGACCAATCGACACAATCGTCTTCAGAGTCGTATGAATGCCCAACCATTNCCTATTGGATTGGCGTACATAGCTGGTCACATAGACCCAGAGCGGCACGAGTTAAAAGTTCTAGACCTTATGTTCTCCGGAGAAGATTACCTTGAAACAGTTGAAAACACCGTGGTTGAGTTTCAACCTGACCTTGTAGGAATTTCTCTTAGGAACCTGAGTAATCATAGCTATTTGAATACCCAATGGGCCTTGCCTTTGACTAAAGCTGTGATTGACAGGGTTAGAGAAAATACCANCGCACCAGTGGTCTGTGGNGGTCCTGCATTTAGNATTCTCCCAGAAGAATGCTTTGAATTTCTGGGAGTTGATTTGGGTCTGGCAGGTGATGCGGGAGAGACCTTTTCAGAGCTGGCTAACCGAATTGAAATTGGAGAGCCTTCATTCCATAACTTGCAGGGCTTGGTATATAGAGACGGCGGCAAAGTGATTTTTAATGGAGCTCAGTGCTCGTCAGATTTTGCCAAACCCCCTCGATTAGATGAACTCGATATCGCTAAATATAGGCAGGCCGGATTCGGGATAGGTGTATTGACCAAGTTGGGAGGGTTTTATTACCCGACAACTGATTCGGAAACGAAGGTTGATGCAGGGGCCTGGCGAGTAATTCGTCCTGTTGAAGAAGTCGTGGCAGAAGTTAAANATTTAGAGGACAAATTCTCGCTCCAGAAAATCTTCTTTATAGACAATTGTTTCAATGTACCTTCTGAGCATGCTAAATCGTTGTGTAATGCCCTGATAGATTCTGATATCAAACTTCATTGGAATACCTGCCTGGCGCCTTATAACTGTGATCGAGAATTGATTGCGTTAATGAAACAAGCCGGTTGTGCCCTGGTTCTGATGGGTGGCATGGGTGGAGATGCTCACGATGGATTTGTTATGGGTGAAAAGCTGGATCCCCTCCTGGAAACCACCAGGCTTTGCGAGGAAGGTGGGCTTCATTACACGATTTCCCAAAGATTTGGCGAACCTGGTGAAACCAAGGAAACAGTGGACCAGAAATTAGAATTACTACGTAGTTTACGTCCAGCAATGGCAAACCTTAGGGTCGGTGTCAGTCTACTCCCAGGTACTATAGAGGCTCAGATGGCTGTGTCTGAAGGACTCATAGAGGACGAATCCCAATTGCTGAAACCAACTTTNTACCTGGCTGAGGGGGTGAAAGATTGGATTGTAGAATATTTGCAAGAAGCAGCTTCTGGGATGCCTCGATGGAACTTGGTATAGCAACTATGAATATTTCAAAATTATTGACACTTTGTATTTGACGCTGCATGACTGCGAATAAAATCCCCAACATTTTAATTATGCAGTCTGGGGGATGTACACCTGTTCTCAATCAAAGCTTGAATGGTGTCGTAGCAGCAGCGACATCCTCCAACCATTTCGGATCTGTATATGGTTCGATTCATGGCTTGGAAGGTATTTTGGAGGAGAGGTTTATAGAACTTACGGGTNTATCTGAGTCTACGTGGGGCATTATAAGCAGGTCTCCTGGGGCTGCTTTAGGCTCTACTCGAAGAAAATTCCGACTTGAAGATTCAGCTCGCGTGGTGAATGTATTTGCCGATTGGGGTATTAAATATCTATTTACTATAGGCGGGAATGATTCCGCAGGAACCGCCCTGCAATTGAGCTATTNAGCTAAGTCTACGGGATATCCCCTGACGGTTATGAATATCCCGAAAACGATTGATAANGATTTAGTGCTAACCGATCATTCTCCCGGATATGGAAGTACAGCTCGGTTTATAGCCTTGGCTGCGATGGGGGCGGGTCAAGACGCTTTATCTATGGGCAAGGTGGCCCCCATAACAGTAATAGAGGTTATGGGGAGGGACGCTGGTTGGCTTGCGGCAGCTTCCGCTTTAGCGAGCCGAAAAGATTCAGATGCACCACATTTAATATGCATACCGGAAATACCAGTAGACGAACTGAGTTTCCTAGATGCGGTTGATAACGCTTATTGTAAGTATGGATTCGTAGTAGCTGTGGTATCGGAGAACGCGCGTGGTCCGGATGGGTCTGTATTAGGAGGGGAAACAGAGCCCTGGTTGGTAGACGATTTCGGACATGCGTATTATGACGGGCCTGCTAGATATTTGGCTGGGCTCATACAAAGACGTCTCCGTGTAAGAGTCAGATACGAAAAGCCGGGTACTATACAACGTTCATTTGTAGAAGCCTTATCTACTGTAGATGCTATGGAGGCTGATATGGTTGGCCGAGATGCAGTTTCGTATGCATTATCCGGCCACGATGAAGAGATGGTGACTTTGGTGAGGGATGAATATGAAAAATATTCTTGTCATTCTGCTACTGTAGATCTGTCAAAAGTGGCTGATCAAGTAAAGATTATGCCGCCTGAATATTGTCAGCCACAGGAATTTTGGGTGACAGATGCTTTTTTAAAATATGCTGAGCCCCTAATTGGTGACCCACTGCCAATGGTTTTAAGTCTAATCTAAATCTGAGACTCTTTCGGATATTTAGTATCCGATCATATCGAGGAGGTTAACTGTGACGGTCAATGCTGAAAACTGTACCAAAAAGGCTTTAATTGCCCATCTGTTTCGCAGAGCAGGATTTGGGATTACCTTTGACGAATTGGCTGATTACCTTCCAATTGATTACGCTGATATTGTAGAACAGTTACTTTATCCAGAACTACAACCCGAACTAGATCAAGATGTGGTAAGGCGCTATAACATAGATCAGAATAGTTTGATGCTGATAGAAAGTTCTCAAGCTAACTGGATGTATCGAATAATCAATACAAAAAGGCCTCTTGAAGAAAAGATAGCCCTATTTTGGCATGACCTATTTGCGACAGCATATAGTAAATTGAATCACGCCAAGGCCGTTGTTAATCAGACAGATACGTTCAGAAGGTGTGGGTTGGGTAACTTTCGAACACTATTACTAGAGTTATCTCGGGATCCAGCTATGATATTTTGGTTGGATAATAAGGACAATCATAAAGGATCGCCTAACGAAAATTACGGTCGTGAGCTTCTAGAACTCTTCTCCATGGGCATCGGGAATTATTCTGAAGATGATGTCAAAGCATGTGCGAAAGCTTTTAGTGGTTGGACAATAGCTAATTCTGTTTATATGAGTGAAAGAGCTTCCCGGGACTCTATTTGGCCGCATGGGAGGCTTGACTGGCAGTTTGTCTATGTGCCGGAAGATCATGATGATTCAGATAAAACATTTTTGGGCCAAACAGGCAGATTCAATGGAGACGACGTTATAGATATAATTGTTGATAACCCTGCGACGTCTTGGTTTATAGCCAGCAAGTTATATTCCTTTTTCGTATCTGATAAACCTGATGAGTCGGTTATTCAATACTTATCACAGGAGTTTAGCAAAACAGGTGGAGATATTCGTAAGGTTATGAGATCTTTGTTTCTCTCAGAAACTTTTGCGTCAGATAAAACCAGGCTAGCCCGGGTTAAAAGCCCTGCTGAGTTGGTTGCGGGTACCGCGAAATTGGCAGGGAGTCACAGTTTCCCTGATTGGACCACGGTCAATTTAGCTATGGACGCCAATTTCATGGGGCAGGAAATATTAAATCCTCCAACTGTGGAAGGCTGGCACACCGGTATTGAATGGATAGATACGGGTAATTTGGTTGAACGTATTAATTCTACTGCGTTAGAGATTGGTGATACCCAGCAGCCTGGCGTTAGATCAATAATAAACAAGGTGCGTACACATGGTGGGGTCTGCACTGCGAAGGATCTAGTAGATTTAAGCTTAGATGCTATGTGTCAGTTTGAAGTTTCTGATACGACAAAAGAGAGTCTTCTGAAATATGCTGATATGAAAGGACCCTTGTATTTTGACAAAGAAGATCAGATTGCCTGCTCCGAACAGAGAGTAGGCGAGATGTTACAGCTGATAGTTGCAACGAGAGAATACCAACTCGCGTAGACTAATTCGCTAGCAAATTCACTTCTCTAATATCCTGAACGTGTTATTAAGAATTTATGATCTCGACATACAAATTTGAATACAGCCACACTGTAGGGTTTTTAGCTAATCAAGGAAGGGGTTTTAACAACCCAGTAGATTTGGCTTTTGACGAACACGGTTTAATGTATGTTCTTAATCGTGCCGGACCAGAAGTTGGAATTCGTCTACCTTATAAACGAATAACTATTTGCAATGCTAATGAAGATTATTTGGGAGAATTTGGTACCGGTGGGCAGGGTGACGGTGACCTCTGGTGGCCTAGCTCAATCGCTATTTCTAAAGATCATCGTATATTTGTAGCGGATGAAGCCCTAAACCGAGTTACGGTTTTTGATATGAAGGGACAATTTCTAAATAAATGGGGGGTAAAAGGAGGCCGAGAAGGTGAGTTCAACAGAATTTCATACATTGCTTTTGACTCAGAGGATAACCTTTTAGTTTCAGATAGTTTGAACAATCGGATCCAACTTTTTGATAAAGATGGGCACGTAATTAACGTCTGGGGCATCCCGGGTGTAGAAGACGGATGTTTTAATATGCCGTGGGGCGTTTGTGTTGATAAAGGTGGAAACATATACGTAGCCGACTGGCGTAATGATAGGATTCAAAAATTCGATTCTTCTGGCCAATTCATACGGAAGTGGGATAGTGACCATTTAGCAACAGTGAAATTTAATCGTCCTGCATCTTTAGCGGTTGACTCAGAGTTAAATATTTACGTTGCGGACTGGGGGAACGAGAGGGTAATTGTAATTGATCAAGAAGGTACGTTAATCGCAGAAATCTACGGAGACTCAATGCCATCCAAATGGGCTTTAGATTATTTTGATGCTAATCCTGTCGAATATGAGGAGAGGTTGAACTCTGATTTAGATACTGATTTTACGACTGGACCAACGGGACTGAGACATAAATCCGCAAGAATTGAGAAATTATTATGGGGGCCTACTGCTATACAACTCGACTCCGAAAGTCGCGTTTTTATAGTTGATAGCTGTAGACACCGCGTCCAGATTTACAATCCGCTTTCCCCACAATAATCCAAACTCTAGATGGGTAATAGAAGCTGGGTAATAGAAGCTCTGTTTGGTGGTAGATCGGGGTCAAAGGCATTGATGGAAAGAGCGAGCATAGCATAATTTCCAAAAATAAGCGTCAATTCAACCGCNCCTNGCTTCCCGAATTGCTCAAGTATTGCCTGGAACACACCTCTACTTGCCTGATGTCTTCTAAACAGTTCTTGTCCGTAATTAACCACTATTTGCCCATCGTGTGGAAAATCGCTTAAAGCTTCCTCATTTCTAAGCTTATCTACTGCAATATCCGATACACCTGCTTCTCTTCCAGATCCTGCATGAGCGTTCCATATATGTTGGCAGTCCATTTCTCTAGCCGTAATCAGCATAGCCAGTTCTTGTGTCTTCAAAGGCAAACTAGAATCATTCCGAAGATAGTTGTTTAGAGCTGTAGCCCTACGGCTGGCCTCCAGTACATGAATTAATATTGAACCTGGCCCGTACGGGGCGGCCCTCCATTTTTAATGATCTCGTCAAACGCTTCTTGTTGGTCTGGGGGAATGGTTTCTCTAGTGGCTGCCGGTAGTCTTGCCTATTAGTCCTCCTAACGAGTCTTCCGCTTTAAGTTGGGTTGTTCAATTTGCGAGAGTTTACTCACGGCTGTTGGATACGTCAATTGTCAAAAGATGTTAACAGACATTTTTCAACTATTGAGGACGTTTCTTACCAGTTTTTTCTTCGAATAATTTCCACGTAAGATCATTGAACGGATAATATTTTCCGGGAGAGCACTGTTCTATTTCTAATTGCGCTTTAATAACTTCTTCAACCTCCTCCCGTTGTTGAGCAATCTGTATCACTTCATCTATTACGCTTCGAGCTATGACTACAACTCCATCTTCATCACCCACGATAGCGTCTCCGGGCCGTACTAGAACCCCCCCACATTGGATGGCATCGTTAACTTGCCAAGGCCAGAATTCCGCGGGTCCTTGTTTTGAAGTGGTGTTGGCAGAATAAACTGGGAACCCATATGCCTTAAGAGTGTTACTGTCTCTAATTGCGCCGTCCGTAACGATCCCTCCCACCTGTCGTTGATGAAGCCGCATGAACTTTATATCTCCACCAATGGAACTATATTCCCAATTCATTGCGTCAATTACGAGTACCTCTTCGGGGCCACATAATTCGATAGCGACATACTCGGCTGACTGGTCACTTTTTGGCTTGTCGGCTGCGAGATCCGGCCTATGGGGTACGAATCTAAGGGTAACCGCTCTGCCGGCCATATGCTGTCCAGGTTGAAGTGGCTTAGCACCGTGTATCATACTCATCGGCCAGTTCTTCACCCAGAGTCCATCTATTAAAGTCTGGGTTGGTATTTGTTTAAGGGTCGCAAGTGTTTCCGTTGGAATAGGGGTTTGATCAGGCATTTAGCACCTCTGTAAATTAACTATGACATAATTATAGCAAGCTAAAAATAGTTATCCCATGTTTCTGCAAGTATTCTAACTTGCATTGATTTCTACTATGATATTTCGCTGGCGGTTCATGGATTCTTTCCCCAGAGATTAACGGTTGATGTTAAGATAACACCATCATACTAGTAATCTTGTTGTTGATCTCTTGAATGTTCTATCGATAAAAAGACGGCAATCTGACTTCTTCTTGGTTGAATGTGGATGAGAGGAGCTTATGGCGAAAATTGCAATCATTGGAACAGGTTTAATTGGAACATCTCTGGCGCTGGCTTTGAAAGACTCACAGTTGAAAGACTTGCAAGTGGTCGGGACCGATGCAGATCGACTAGCTCGGAGTCGAGCAGAGAAACGCAAAGCTTTTGACAAAGTCGAAAATAGGCTGCTGAATGCTATAGATGGTTCGGATATAGTGATCTTGGCTACTCCAGTGATGACTATGAAAGAGGTCATGGAACTTATAGCGGGTGAACTACCACACGGATGCGTGGTCACTGATGTGGGCAGTTCAAAAAAGGTGGTTTTGGAATGGGCAAACGAGATATTGCCAGAGACCGTTGATTTTGTTGGCGGCCATCCCATGGCAGGGAAAGAGGAATCTGGCCCGGACTCTGCAGAGGCAGATTTGTTTCATGATAAAACCTATTGCATAATACCGGGCGCGAAAACAAGCGAACAATCAGTTTCAGAGATCACTACCATGGTTGAAGCGATAGGTGCCGTCCCCTATTTTATAGGTGTTGATGAGCATGATAGTTTCGTAGCGGCCGCAAGCCATTTGCCGTTTTTACTATCTACTTCCTTGGTCGGATGTACTTCGAAAAGTGCTAACTGGGAAGACATAGCTCAGTTGGCCTCTTCCGGGTTTCGGGATATTACTAGGTTAGCATCTGGAGACACAGTGATGCATCGTGATATCTGCATTACGAATAATCAGCCTATCATCTCTTGGATAGATGCTTTTATCAAAGAATTGTACGAGTTTAGGAATATTTTGGCGGACGAATCAGGTCCAGACAGCGATAAAGTCAAGAAAGTTTTTGACGACGTTGCTGATGCTAGGGGTCAGTGGCTAGCAGGACAAGCCACTGTCAGAGCACGTTTGGCCAATAGGCAGAGGGAAGAGATGCCGACTTTCGCTGAAAGTATGGGCGAAATGGTTATGGGTAGAAGACTTTTGCAGGCAAACAAAAGAATCTTTGGTGGACTAAAAGGGCAAGATAGAGATAAAAAGTAAACCCAAGGAATGCCGGCTTTGCAATTGTTAGAATCTAACATGGCTCCACCGTTATTAGTCATATTGTCCGGGCCTTCGGGAGTCGGGAAAGACTCTGTTATTGATGGTCTGCGTCAATTAGATAGGCCATGGTATTTCGCCGTTACAGCTACGACGCGAAATAAAAGAGACACTGAACGGGATGGGGAAGATTATATATTCCTAGATCAGGAAACCTTTTCAGCTATGCGGGAACGTGATGAGTTTATAGAGTGTGCGGAAGTTTATGGCAGATGGTATGGTGTGCCACGAAGTCAGGTTAGAACGGGACTTAAATCAGGACAAGATGTGATTCTCAAAATTGATGTTCAGGGTGCTGATACTGTCCGTGAAATGTTTCCCGAAGCAGTGTCTATTTTTCTGATTCCTGACTCACTAAGCGAACTTGAANGAAGGTTAAATAATAGAGGGACAGAGTCCTCTTCTGAATTGCAAGTCAGGTTGGAAACAGCGCAGGGCGAACTCACACAGATGGACAAATTTGAATATAGGGTAATTAATAAGGATAATTTTTTGGGACAGGCAGTAACGAACGTTGATGCTATTATAACGGCTGAGAAATGTCGTATGGTNCCTCGTCTCGTGGAGTTAATATAAACTTAGATCAACCTTGATACGAATTTATGATCCAGATAAGAAGAACTTATGAAGAATGANCCGTTGATAAACAAATATCCTATAGCTTCTAATCGAGTAAGCCAAAAGGCTGAAACGCTGAGGCCACCATTACCGGATTGGTTAAAGGTTAAAATGCCAGGTGGGCCTAGATATATCGAATTAAAACGACTGATGAATAGTCAACATTTGAACACGGTTTGTGAGGAGGCTCATTGCCCTAACATCGGCGAATGCTGGGAACGAGGGACCGCTACCTTCATGATTTTAGGCGATATTTGCACGCGCCGTTGTCACTATTGTGCTGTTAAGACGGGACGCCCTGTAGGTTTGGATTTAGAAGAACCTGAAAGGTTATCCGAAACCGTTAAAGCCATGGGTCTACGATACTGTGTGATTACGTCTGTGAATCGCGATGATCTACTCGATGGTGGCTCTTCAATATTTTCTTCGTGCATTGTTAAGATTCACCAAAAAGTACCCGGATGTCGGATAGAAGTTCTAATACCTGATTTTGCAGGTTCGAATGCTTCTCTTGAGAAGGTTATACACGCTAAGCCAGATGTCTTGAACCACAATATTGAGTCTACCCGTAATATTTTTCATCGTGTACGTCCCAAGGGTGACTACGATCTTTCTTTGGAGCTTTTGGCACAATCTAAACGTTTTGATCCCAATATAGTTACTAAGTCAGGGATAATAGTTGGCATGGGAGAAACTAGAGAAGACCTTATTTCTACTATGGAAGATTTAAGAAGAGTCGATTGTGACCTACTTACGATAGGCCAATATCTGAGACCTTCTATAAAGCATATACCTATNGACCGCTTCTACTCTCCGCCCGAATTTGAGGATCTTAGATTACTTGGGGAGGATATGGGATTCAAGCACGTTGCGTCTGGTCCGTTAGTTAGAAGTTCTTATCACGCCGATGAGCAGCATGATTCGGTGAAACTAGGCATAGATATTGGCTAGTCAATGAGTTTCATGCCACCATGTTTACTTTACTCATATAAAACACATTATCAACTCCCAACATGAGTTTCTCCGTCCAAAATGCGGGAGTTGTTGCTGATTTTATTCTGTTTAATGCGAAGTTATTTATTGCAGGATCAACTTCTTGTGCCGTAGCGATTCGGGACGGTTGGATTATTGGGATAGGTAGTAATACTGAGATGTCCCGTACACTAGGCAAATCTACTGAGACTATTGATTGTAAACACAATTTGCTGCTTCCTGGTTTCGTAGATTCGCATTGTCACACATTAGGAATGGCGTCAAGCTTGGTGGGAGTAGACTGTGGGCCAGACCGAGTAGATTCGANGGAATCATTAATAGATTTGATCAGGAAAAGGGCAGACCAGACATCCCATGAGGAATGGATTAAAGGGTTTGGATATGATGAGAGTAATTTGGAAGGATTTGGTCACCCCACCCGATGGGATTTAGATAAGGCAACGATTAACCATCCAGTACGATTGGATCACCGCAGTGGCCATGCTACGGTATTAAACTCTAAGGCTCTAGATAGAGCGGGGATATTTCGTGATACACCTGATCCTANGGGTGGAATAATAGACAGGGATAACTTTTCTGGTGAGCCTACTGGTGTTATATATGAGTCAAACGGGTTTCTCAGAGACGCTATTGGGGACACCAAAACGGATGAGGAATTTAAATTAGGTGTACATCGGCTTAATCAGCGGTTTGTAGAAAATGGTATAACTTCAATAAATGATGCTGGTTATGCCAATGGATGGCGTAGATGGAACACGTTTGGAGAACTCCGTAACGCGAACCTTCTAAGCTGCAGGGTGTCGATGATGGTCGGCGAAGAGTGTCTCCCTGAAATTAATGAACAGGGTCTTTCATGGGGTAGTGGAGACAGNTATCTCTGGATAGGGCACGTAAAATTGATGTTAACTATGACGACTGGATTGTTGACCCCTGATTATAAAGATTTGGTTGATCAGGTGGTCAGAGCCCATAATTTTGGATTTCCAGTGGCTATCCATGCAGTAGAGGAAGAAGCTGTTAGGACTGCGGTAAATGCTATATCGAATTCTCGNCACCNTGTAATAAAAACACTTGAGGGTAAGTCAAATCCTAATNGTGATAATCTCATTTTTTGCCCTATCCCNAGAGACAGAATTGAGCATTGTTCCGAATGTCCACCGAGTCTATTAGAAAGTATAAAGAAATCGGGAGTGGTAATTTCGACGCAACCAGGCTTCCTATATTGGAATGGAGATAGATATCTGGAATCTGTGGATCCTTTACTTCTGCCTAGCCTTTACCCCATCGGGGAATTATCCAGATTTGGGATCCCTCTGTCTTTTGGTTCAGATGGGCCAGTGATTCCTTTAGAACCTTGGTATGGGATTTATAGTGCAGTAACAGGCCTTTCGAGGCAGGGGCACNCTGTGATTGGNCCNGATGATGTCACAAAGAGGGAAGGGGTTTCTTTATCGGAAGCGTTAAAAGCCTACAGCTATGGAGGAGCTTTAGCCGAAGGGACTGAACACTTTAAAGGTCATCTAAAGGTAGGGCATGTGGCTGACATTATCTTATTGAGATCCAATTTTACTGATCCGGATCCTATAAAATGGTTAGAGACNGAAGTATTGTTAACNATGATAGGNGGTCANATNGTTTGGGAGAANCCGAAATAGATGTTGGTTAGGTGGCGTGAAACAACATACAGGATTTGATTAGCTCGTGCGNTCCCAAATATAGTCAGATAATAA
This sequence comes from Chloroflexota bacterium, assembly GCA_002707185.1. Next base: position 20,935 of record PAMF01000025.1, read on the forward strand.
TATTAANGANTCTTTGGCCTGNCCTGNAGGTAATGATTCTAGTGATTTTGAAGCNTTCTCACAATGGTCCCGAATTACTGCATAGCAATCTGAGATGATATCACTGTTCTTAATCATATCCATTGCTTGCTCTAATTTATCGATCCTTGTTTGATCGGCAAAGAAATCGTTTATCGGATTCGAGTCAGGGTAACGCTCCAATAACATGATNCTTGGTAAGGTTAACACCCCGTGCTGAAGATCATTCCCCACCGGTTTTCCGAGTAGAACGGTGTTTCCTTCAACATCTAANAGATCATCAACGACNTGAAAAGCTATTCCAACATTGTATCCGTAGGTTTTTAAATCTTGTACTTGTTGTTCGGGTGCGTTGCCCAGAATAGCCCCCGTTTCTGAGGCAGTACAAAATAGTGACGCTGTCTTCCGATATATTCTATCTTGATACAATTCACGGGCTTTTTCTGACTGGTAACAGCTGAAATATTCTACGATTTCTCCTGCTGCNAATTCCATTATGGTTTCTGCAAACCTACGTATCACTCGAACATTCTGGGTGTCACAAACGAACGTGGCAGAAGCTGCGAATACGTAATCACCCAGCAGAACCGCTATATGCTCGCCCCATCGGTTCTTTATTGTTTCTTGACCTCTCCGTGTATCCGTGTCGTCTATCGTGTCGTCATGGATCAACGTGGCCAGATGTAACAATTCTACGGCCGATGCCATTGTAATCGGAGCTTCANGGTTACNAGGATAAAATTTGGATGATAAAAGTGTTAAGGCCGAACGAATGCGTTTACCACCACCAGCGAGAGCATGATCGAGTAAAGGTTTAAGCTGGGGAATAGAGGTCTGGGCTAGGCTCAACAGCTTTTGCTCTACTGCCAATAATTCTTCTTGAACTGGTNTATATATAATGGCTGCCTGAGCATCCAATCCCTTAATCAAATGTTCACCTACGTGTCTTAAAGACCTAGTTTTGCCGTTTCTTGNGCGATAATTTGTTCATCTAATTTAGTGAATAGTGGTTTAGGTTGTTCCAAACGTGCTCCGGGGGTTATCGCCTCAANTAAATCATCAAAGTTCCATCGATCCCTATCTAATTTGTACTGGAAGCCCAGGTACGTGTGCAAGCATTCAGAACTAAATGGNAAAAATGGTGTNAGGATTANTTTAAGACAATTTAGCACTTTAAGAGATGTATTCAGCACAGTTGCTGTTCTTTGTGTGTCCGTTTTGATAGTCTGCCATGGAGCCTGTGCGTCTAGATAGCGGTTAGTTTCTTGAGCTAATGAAAAAGCTTGTGATAACGCAACTTTGAAACGAGTATGTAACAAACTGTCAGAAACCTGCTGCATGGTCCTTTTCGCTGTATCAAGAAGTTCTTCATCAGATTTTATCAACTGATCCGCTTCGGGAACGAGTTGAGAAAAATTTCTATAAGTGAAGGATAATACCCTGTTTACCAGATTGCCGTATGTTGCTACTAGTTCGTCATTATTTTTTCTGACGAATTCTGCCCACGAAAAATCTGCATCCCCATTCTCTGGCATGTTTATGGACAGTAAATATCGTAGGGGATCAGGATCATAAGCTTCCAAGTAGTCAGGTAACCATACAGCCCAGTTTTGGCTGGTAGAAAATTTTCGGTTTTCTAAGCTTAAAAACTCGTTTGCGGGAATGTCATATGGTAAGTTAAGGTCATTGCCGTAAGCCATAATAATTGCAGGCCAGATAATACTATGGAACGGAATATTATCCTTTCCGATGAAATAGTAACTTTTGGTTTCAGGATCTAACCAAAAATCTTTCCAACTATCGGGGTTCCCCGAGTTCTTTGCCCACTCAATAGCAGCAGATAAATATCCTATTACCGCTTCGAACCATACATAAATTCGCTTGTCATCGTAACCGTCTAACGGCACGGGTATTCCCCATGATAGGTCTCTAGTTATAGCCCTATCTTTTAAGCCACTTTCTAAGAAACTGCGAGTAAAATTCGCTACATTAGAACGCCAATGTTCCTGTTGATTTGCCCACTTCAAAAGAGGTTGTTCAAATGCAGATAGCTTAAGGAAAAAATGTTCAGAGTTTTGAAAAGTAGGTGCTAGCCCGCAGAGCGTGCAACGAGGGAGAACCAAATCTTTCGGATCTAAGGTGCGACCGCATAAATCGCATTGATCGCCTCGAGCTTGTTCTTGGTTACAATGGGGACATGTTCCCTCTACATATCTGTCAGGTAGGTATCTGGCACATCCAGAACAATGGGCTAATTCCATAGTTGCAGGATATATATACCCACGGTCGAGCAAGATCGTAAATATGTCGTGAACCGCTTGTTGGTGGTTTTCGGTCTGCGTGGTTGTAAAAAGGTCAAAGGTGATCCCGAGTTGTGCCCATGTATTCAGGAACTGGGCGTGAAAGCGGTCGGCGATTTCCTTGGGATTAACATTTTCTTGGTCGGCTCGTATTGTGATAGGTGTTCCATGGGAATCGCTACCAGAAACCATCAGAACTTCATTGCCGATCAATCGGTTAAATCGCGCGAATATATCAGCTGCTAAGTAGCATCCTGCTAAATGACCTAAGTGTAATGATCCGTTAGCGTACGGCCATGCTACTCCGATGAAGATTCGTTCTGGCAATTCGTTTATGTCCTCAGATTAAGCTCTAATTAGGAGGTAACATTTCATCTGGTAGCTTTGGTAGAGAGGTGTATTCTACCATAAGTTTAATAGGGAAAATCGTCGAAATACCAGCGACACAAAGGTTTGCTTTGCTATCCAATTGATATCTGATAGAAATCTTGGATGTATCTCTGTTCCTCAGTAGGCCGATTAGAAGCCAAGTTGCAAATTGAAAGTAGATTTATTAAGCTATTTCGCTTGTCATTTATGTTTGACATGATGGTAGTGCTACTGATAGCATCATACGTGTATAAATGCATGGGATAGCGCTGTGAAAGGGAGTATTAAGGGTAGACTGGCTTAGAGAGAGCCGGCATTTGCTGAAAGTTCGGTGTCAGAACCCCCCCAACTCGCCCTAGAGCGTTCAACCTGAAATGAGTAGGGTTGGCGATTCGGCCCCGTTACAGGTCTTAGAGTAGTCTCGAGAAATTTCTTCGATGATTTTAAACCGAAGAACCGAAACGAGAAAGAAGGGTGGTACCGCGGGGAAAACCCGTCCCTTCCAGGGGCGGGTTTTTTCATTTTTAACTAGCTTGGGTTATTAGAAACGAGAGGCACGAGATGGAACTAACTGGAGCAGAAATAGTTTGTGAGAGTTTAATTAAAGAGGGAGTGGATGTTTTATTTGGTCTGCCGGGCGGTGCGGTTCTCCCCTTTTATGGCGCTCTAAGTAAGTATTCTCAGTTGAGGCATATCTTGGTTAGACATGAACAGGCAGCCGTTATGGCTGCAGATGGGTATGCTAGAGTGACTGGCAAGGTTGGAGTTTGTTGTGCTACTTCAGGTCCTGGTGCTACTAATCTGGTAACGGGCATAGCAGGTGCTCAAATGGATTCTGTTCCTATTGTGGTGATAACAGGTCAGGTTCCGAGGCCAGCGATCGGTCGGGATGCATTTCAAGAGACCGACGTAACCGGTATCACTTCTCCGGTAACTAAACATAACATATTGGTAATGGATGTAAGAGATTTACCAAGAGCAATCAAGGAAGCTTTTCATATTGCTAGAACCGGTCGTCCAGGGCCTGTCTTGGTGGATATCCCAAAAGATATTCTGTTTGGTGAAAAGATAGAATTTGAATGGCCCGATGATATCAATTTGCCTGGTTACAATCCTCCAGGTGCTGCTGATGAAGACCAAATATCCAGGGCCGCGGGATTAATTAACAACGCAAAGCGTCCGATTGTCCTAGCAGGACATGGTGTTGTCATATCCCATGCTTTCTCGGAGTTGCAAGAATTCGTTGAGAAGGCTCAAATTCCTGTAGTTACTACGTTACTTGGNATTAGTTCCTTTNCACCAGATCATCTGCTTCATGTTGGTATGCCAGGNATGCATGGTTTNGCATATGCAAGTCTGGCCTTAGACCAATCNGATTTAGTAATATCTTTGGGCGCTAGGTTCGATGANAGGGTNACGGGTAGATTATCTGCTTTCGCNCCTCAGGCTAAGACNATACATTTTGATATCGATCCTTCGGAGTTTAACAAAAACGTGCGGNCTGATGTGGCGGTACTCGGGGATCTAAAATTGTCGCTGCAAGCGCTGACACCTCAAATAAATCGTGAAGTGCATATCGAATGGCTGAATACGATCGAGAATCTTAAGTCAGAACACCCATCTCTGAAAATTAGAGAATCTGATGAACTTCTCCCGCAATATGTTTTGCAACAATTGTCAGAAGTTACTCGTGGAGAGTCTGTTGTNGTAACTGGGGTTGGNCAGCACCAAATGTGGGCTGCTCAGCATTATAGATTTAAAGAACCNAATACATGGTTGACCTCGGGAGGTCTCGGAGCAATGGGATTNGAGGTNCCTGCCGCNTTAGGGGCAAAGGTTGGACGNCCCGATAAAACNGTTTGGTCGATAGCCGGGGATGGNGGGTTTCAAATGACTATGTGTGACCTGGCTACAGCTGTTGAAAGCCAGATTGATGTCAAATTCGCTATTTTAAACAACGGTGTATTGGGCATGGTTCATCAATGGCAGGAATTCTTTTACGACAAAGATTTTTTTGCCACTGAATATTCGGGTAATCCGGACTTTGTAAAAATAGCAGAAGCATATGGGATTAAAGGTATTAGGGTTACCGATAAAGCACAGGTTGTAGGGGCTATCAGAGAGGCTATGGAGACGCCAGGCCCTGTATTGTTGGATTTCATAGTTAAGCCAGACGAACCTGTATATCCTATGATCCCAGCTGGGGAGTCTGTGAACGAGATGATGGAAGAACCCATAACCGAGAAGGTTTCTTAAGATGGGCAAGAATGTTAACTACCATACAATAACTGCCTTGGTAGAAGATAAGCCAGGAGTTTTAGCAAGAGTCGCGGGTTTGTTTCGTAGGAGAGGGTTTAATATAGCGAGTTTAGCGGTCGGCCAAAGCGAACAACCAGGGTTGTCCCGGATGGTGTTTGTGGTTGATGGAGACCAGTACACGGTTGATCAGGCGACCAAGCAATTGGATAAACTGATTGANATAGTCCGTGTGTCTGATATAACACACGAAGAAATAGTGTCTAGAGAATTGGCTATGATTAAGGTCCGAACGACCTCTTCTACGAGAGCCGAAATTATTGAAGTAATCCAGCTGTTCAGAGCCAATGTTGTAGATGTTGGCTCACAAACTTTGGTAATAGAGATTACTGGAGAAGAAGACAAAATAAATGCGTTAATTAACCTTTTGGAACCATTTGGCATCTTGGAAATGATGCGAACTGGTAGGGTAGCAATGGTTAGAGGGCAGGCTGATGGGCGAGTTAGTGATAGTATCGGTATAGATTTTTACGGTAATTACAGTAAAGAGTTGGAAATGTCTGCTCCTGGATCATACGAAGGAGTTTAAAAATATAACCTCTACATGGAAAGTAGATTTACGAGAAGATACGGGAACCATAAATCTGAAATGATGTGGTAGAAAGGAAAAAAAATGGTAAATGTTTATTACGATAAAGATGCAGATTTAGATGTTTTAAAGGGTAAAACTATTGGTATTGTCGGCTACGGCAGCCAGGGGCACGCTCATGCTTTGAATTTAAAGGATAATGGACAGAAGGTAGTTGTTGGTTTATATCCCGAAAGTANAAGTAGAGCTACCGCCCAAGAAGCTGGGCTAGAAGTTGCAGATGTCCCTGAAGTAGCAAAGATGTCCGATGTACTGATGGTTTTAATCCCAGATCATTTGCAAGGGGATGTGTATCGTCAGCAGATAGCTCCTAATCTAAGGCCTAACAGTGCGTTGATGTTTGCTCATGGGTTTAGCATTCATTTTGGNGCGGTTACGCCACCTAATAATGTGGATGTATTGATGGTAGCCCCTAAAGCCCCGGGGCATCGGATGCGNGAATTGTTTACAGAAGGGGTAGGAGTACCGGGATTGTTGGCTGTGCATCAAGACTCTACTGGAAATGGCAAAAACGTCGGATTAGCTTATGCCAAAGGGGTCGGATGTACACAATCGGGAGTTCTAGAGACCACTTTTAAAGACGAAACTGAGACGGATCTATTTGGCGAACAGACGGTCCTTTGCGGTGGTGTAACTGCTTTGATTAATGCGGCATTTGAGACGTTAGTAGAGGCAGGATATGCACCCGAGATGGCCTATTTTGAATGTTTGCATGAGTTAAAAATGATAGTTGATCTGATTTATCAGGGAGGATTCAACTACATGAGATATTCGGTCAGTGATACTGCTGAGTATGGGGATTTGAGTCGAGGTCCACAAGTAATAGACCAGCACGTTAAAGATAATATGAGAAAAGTATTAGATGCTATCCAAGATGGGAGNTTTGCCAAGGAATGGATAGCNGAGAATGATGANGGGNGACCNAGATTCAATCCGCTTCGTCAGGCAGCCCGTACTAGCGACATTCACGAGGTCGGAAAAGGACTGCGTTCTATGATGCCCTGGATGGATCCCAAAGAGGTATAGGCGATTTGGGATTGTTTGTTTAACCCCAAGTCCCGATAAAAGGTTTAAGTAGGGAGAAAAGAGATGACATCGGAGGTACTGTTTAGAGCAGTTCACCATCGCATGCTGGTCCTGGCAGGGCTGGTTGTGGTGGACTGCGTGTCCTTGAGATTGGGTTCAGGATATTAATAACGGAAGAATCTCATAATCGATTAAATAGGTTGAAAGGACAATTGTTATGGCTAATGATAAAGTCAAATTTTTAGATACCACGCTTCGAGACGGTGAACANTCTGCAGGAATTGGAATGACTGTAGAAGAAAAAATGGAGATTGCTAAGCAGCTAGAAAAATTACGTGTAGATGTTATTGAAGCCGGATTTGCNGCAAGTTCTCCAGGGGATTTCCAGGCAGTAAGCAATATAGCTAAAGAAATCAGAGGTCCAGTAATATGCTCATTGGCTAGAGCCCATCCTAATGATGTTGATCAAGCTTGGGAAGCAATCAAAGGGGCNGAATCCCCCCGTATCCACGTATTTCTTTCGTCATCCGACATCCAAGTTATGCACCAACTCCGGAAAAATCGGGAAGAGGTTATGGAGATGGCTGTGAGCATGGTAGAAAGAGCTAAAAAATATTGCAGCGATGTTGAGTTCTCTCCAATGGACGCTACTAGAACTAACAGCGAATATCTTTTCGAGATGATGGAAGCAGTGATTCGTGCAGGTGCCACTACCATAAATATAGCTGATACGGTGGGATATGCTATACCTTCTGATTTCGGAAATTTGTTGCGTAGATTGCAAGAAAATGTTACTGGAATCGAAAACGTGACCCTGAGTGTGCACTGCCATAACGATCTTGGCTTGGCTGTNTCTAATAGTCTCGCAGCCATTGAAGCAGGTGCGAGGCAAGTGGAAGGTTGTATTAATGGTATTGGAGAAAGAGCAGGTAATGCTTCATTNGAAGAAATAATAATGGGANTGGATACGAGAAAGGATTTATTCGGAGTTGACATCGGTATAGACACGACTCAATTGTATCCGGCTAGTAGGTTGGTGAGTCGTATAACTGGTATGGCAGTTCAAGCTAACAAGGCTGTTGTAGGGGAAAATGCATTCCGACACGCATCNGGNATACATCAAGATGGTGTCCTAAAAGATAGGTCAACCTACGAAGTAATGCAACCGGAGAGAGTCGGTGTTACTGGCAATAAGTTAGTCTTAGGGAAGCTTAGTGGAAGGGCAGGGTTACAGGCTAGGTTAGAGGCTTTGGGATATTCTTTATCCAGGGACGAGATAAGTAACGTGTTTGATGCGTTCAAAGAATTAGCTGACAAAAAACGAGAAGTTACGGATAGAGACTTGGAAATACTCATGGATGAGGAGAAACGAGAGTCCAGCGAGCCGATAAGTTACACGTTAGAGCAGGTCCACTTTACCAGTGGAGATCATGATATACCTACAGCGACAGTTAGACTNATTGGCCCAGACGGCACATCTGATACTGATGCGTCAACTGGTAACGGTCCTGTTGATGCTGTGTGTAAAGCGATAGATAGAGTCATAGGTTGNTCATGTACTTTGGTAGATTACAGTGTTCAATCGGTGAGTGANGGACTAGATTCCATCGGGACCGTTACTATTAGAGTGGATAATGCTGGAAGGACTTTCTCAGGGAGAGGNGCATCCACGGATATAATCGTCGCTAGTGCCAAAGCGTATNTAAGCGCCGTTAACCGCATGCTNGCNGTGGATGATGAATCTAATTTGCCAGCTNTAGGNACTACTCCAGATTAAATTCTATTACGNCTGTACTAAAACAANAGGTCCGNGNNCANTGCTCCTCGGACCTNTTGTTTTAGTTTGATATTAGAATAAGTCTCTCGAATTAAGTTAAAGCATCTTCATTTGGAATCCGCTATGGTCAGAAATGCCTTTATCGTCTAAGTGGACCGAAGGATAACCCAGCCCTCGAAGGTGAGTGGACAATTCGGGAAACCCGTTAACAGTATAGATCTGTCGTGGGTTCGCTTGTTGGGCGTATGCAACCAGTTCAGAGAAATCGGCATGATCGCTGTATTGCAAGCTGCAATCGGCTCCACCACCCCAGTGGTAATTACTCGTGTTGGCCCATCCTGTTAGATCCATGATCCTCTTAGCACGTAAAGATGATATATGTTTCTTAGTCCAGCTACCCAACGGGCATACCAGAACTGTACCATCTTGCCAGTTTCCGTCAAACAACTGTATTTTGCCAGGGAATCGAATGCCTGCTTCAATATATTTAGAGGTCATCTGAAAAATGCTTTCTTCTAACCGGATATCGAATTTATTTTCCAATAGTTTGTATATGATCTCCTGAGCTTTCCCTAGCTTCCAACCCCTTACTATTGGTTTCGCTCCTCTTTTTAGCCAACTCTTTATTGTTTCGCAGGCGTATGAGAGAACTTCTTCCTCCGGTGGAAAGGTATATTCCGGTCTCCCGTAAGTGGATTCCATAATTAGAATATCGCACGGTATATGTTCCAACGGTTCGTTTACTGAATTCGTCTTCACCTTGAAATCCCCGGTGTAAAGTATACGTTCCCCAGTTCGCTTAGACTCAATCAAAGATTGAGCAGAGCCAAGGCAATGTCCGGCAGGATACATAGTGAGTTTGTATTCAGAGGTTTCGAATGGCTCTCTGTATTCGAGTATTATAGGATCTGATTTCTGTAAATATTCGGCGAGTATCAAATGGGTATTAGATGTAAGTATTGGGTGTGTGTGGCGTGCTGTGTGGTCGGAATGTCCGTGGGATATCAGGCTGCAGTCTTGTTTCCTGAGGGAGTCCATCCATAAACCAATTTCCGGAAGATATATACCTCGTTTAAATAATATGTCCACGTCATCCCCCATCCACAGCCTAGGTCGGGACAGTATAACATTCAGGTCGTGTATTCACACCAAGTAATCTTGATTCCATTGGAGAGTCGTAAATCGCTATTCCTTAGTTTATAATGGGGCACTGGTTTCCCGCGGGAATCCAAGTAACTGTTAGGAGGTAGTGTATGTCTGTACAATTAGGAGATAAGGCCCCTGATTTTACACTTCCGTCAGTAAGTGATGGGGATATTAGCTTAAGCCAGTACGTTGGTAAAAAAAATGTAATTCTCTCATTCCATGTTTTCGATTTCACGTCTGGTTGAACAACCCAAGCTACTTCGTTCAGGCAATTCAACAGTCAGTTCGAAGAGAAAAATGCCCAAGTTTTGGGTATAAGTTGTGACCAGGTAAACGCGCATCGTGCATGGACTACGGCTATTGGAGGATTACCATATCCGGAACTATCTGATTGGCATCCCAAAGGCCAGGTCAGTCAGGCCTATGATGTTTGGAACGAGGAAAGAGGGGCTAGTCAGCGAGCTGTATTGATAATAGATACTAGAGGGGTAGTCCGGTATAGAGAAACTTACACGCCGGGGGTTTTGCCGGATCCGCAGGAAATATTGGCAGCTTTGGATGGATTAAATTAAAAAACGCCCCGTCAGGGGCGTTTTTTTATACTCCGATTTTTTCTACCAGGTAATTAACTGTACCTTTAGGTACGGAAACCTCGACCTGGTCTCCAACGCACTTTTCTAGTAAGGCTTGCCCCACGGGTGATTGTGTAGAGATCTTACCTGAAGACACGTCAGCTTCTCTCATGTCTACCAAGGTGTATAAAATCTTTTTGCCGGATTCCAAATTCTTCAGGGTGACTTTTGTTCCAACAACGACCTTTTGCTGATTGCGGGGAGGGTTGGAGGATAAAATTTCAGCACTTGCAAGGCTTTGTTCTAATTCACGGATGCGAGACTCAATAATTCCTTGGCGCTCTTTAGCAGCGTCTAGAGGGGCGTTCTCTCTGAAATCTTTGTCGGCCATAGCCCGTTTGATATCTTCAAGAACTTTGCCACGCTCACCTTTGAGAGAAGTTACTTCAACTTGTAATTTTTCAAACCCTTCTTTGCTAAGTTGAGTTGCTGAAGAGGCTCTGAGACTGGATCCAGATGAGCCAGTTCGGGAAGATGCCCTCTTGCTTCTGGGAACCCTGAGATGCGAAGCCAGTCCGGTTTCTATCCAACCTTCGTCTTTAATAAAACCTAAGAATCCTTTGACGGGAGTCAATTTGTGGGTTGAATCGCTCCTAGTAGCGCCCACATGCTGGGCATAGTCCGCTACTTGGGCGGGAGTCAGCTCGTTTACTCGGCGGTCCCTCCCAAACCATGCTATGAACCTACCAATCTCTTGATGGCCATCCATCGTCTTTTTGCTGTTTTTCTTTGCGGCTACAAATTGACCGAGAGCTTCGTTGAATGAAGGACAACTTGAACTTTCCAACTCGGAACCTCCTTAGAATTGATGGTCCGTTAGCGAATTGGCTCCTTAGTAACATTAGAGTAGTTCTGGAATGCATCTGAGAATGCCTGTAAACGGAGGGTTCCGCGGGAGTGGTATCTGCTATTCACTCAGGAATTCTAGTGTAGGGAGGCCCACCATTTGTATGTTAGAAGCATTACGTCAAGGATACCAGTTGTAGGAGATTATGGCAATGTAGCCTATCCATTAGTAAGGTTTTGCCTAATGTAATTAAAGTAATGCTGGCCTCGTATTTTGTTGTTAAGAGAGGGATTAATATCTGCCTACGGAGCGATCTGTAGTATACTGGGATTTAGCTATTGTCACAGGGTTAATTTGGCTATCTATCTTTCGGTGAAGGTGTATCTACACTCGTAGTATATAGGTAGGATGTGGAGTAAATTATGAAAGCAGTACAGATAACGCAGTTTGGCGGTCCGGAGGTTATGAAATATCAAGACTTATCGGATCTATCACCTAGTGACGGTCAGGCTCTAGTGCAGATTGAGGCGGTTGGAGTCAATTATACGGATACCTATAGCAGGTCAGGAGTCAATCCTACCGCTTTACCCTGGGTAGTTGGTGTGGAGGGCGCCGGAGTGGTGAAGCAGGTTGGGAAGAATGTGACACAGGTTAGTGAAGGTGATTCAGTAGTTTACTGCGGTATACCTGGGTCTTATGCTGAGCAGGCAATTGTTCCCGCTGATAGGTTGATCAAAATACCTCAGGGGTTAGATAGCAAAGCCAGTGCAGCAGCTATGTTGCAAGGAATGACGGCCCATTACCTCTGCCATTCCACTTACCAAGTTAAACAGGGTGATAAAGTTTTAGTTCATGCCGGTGCCGGCGGAGTCGGATTATTGCTTATCCAGATGGTTAAGCGGTTAGGCGGATATGTTTTTTCTACCGTTTCTACAGAGGCTAAAGCTCAATTGGCTAAAGATGCTGGGGCTGATGAAGTAATTTTATATACAAGTCAGGACTTTGCAGAAGAGGTCAATAAATCTACAAACGGTCAAGGGGTTGAGGTCGTCTACGACGCTGTAGGTCAAACCACTTTTGATGGCAGTATTAATTCATTAGCACGTCGTGGATACATGGTCCTATATGGACAGGCCAGCGGGCCAGTGCCTCCTGTGGATCCTAGAGTTTTAGGAAATGGTTCTAAGTTTTTGACTAGACCAGGGCTAGGAGACTACACAGTAACACGTCAGGAACTCGAGCAGAGAGCAGGGGATGTATTGGGTTGGGTCAAGTCGGGAGAGCTTAAATTAAGAATAGAACATGTCATGGCTCTGTCGGAGGCTTCTGAGGCTCATAGACAGCTAGAATCACGGTTAACTACAGGTAAAGTCGTATTAATTCCTTGATTCGGTACTCGGATTGGGATCATAATTCTTTATCGAACTAATTGATTTAGGAGGAAACATGGCTCAGACAGTTACTCAAGAAGAAGTTTTCGAGGCTTTAAAAACCGTTTACGATCCGGAAATCCCGGTCAATGTGGTTGATCTTGGGCTTATATACGAAGTGCAGGTAAATGACGAGAATAACGTTTACGTTCAGCTAACATTGACGTTTCCCGGTTGTGGAATGGGACCACACATAGCTCAGCAGGCTGAGTGGGCTATACAGGATGTGGAGGGAGTTGAAGAGGTTGAAATTGAATTAGTATTTGATCCTCCATGGTCTCCTGATCTCATAAGTGCTGAGGCTAGAGAACAACTCGGAATTTAAACTAACCCGATAAATCAAGTATAGTTGGTTACATGACGTTTAAGTCGTGATTCAATCCGCGGAGGCATAATGGCTACTCCCCAAGAAAATGCTAGGTTAGAGCAGATAAAACGGACTTGGCAACAAAAGCGCGATATAACAGATCGTCTTGCGTCTATAAAGTCAAAAATCGGTGTTTATAGTGGTAAAGGTGGAGTTGGGAAAACGACTGTTGCCGTTAACCTAGCAACTACTTTAGCTCAAGAAGGTAAAAAGGTAGGGCTTCTCGATGTCGATATTGATTGTCCGAATGTTACTAAGGTTCTCGGTATCACAGACAAGCCAGATTATGTTGATGGTAAGATACAGCCTGCTGAAAAATGGGGAGTTAAAGTGGTATCAATGGCCTTTTTTCAAGAGAGTGAGGAGGAAGCCATCATATGGAGAGGCCCCATGATTCATAATGCTATCAACCAGTTTCTCCAGGCTACTGTATGGGGGGACCTGGATTATCTGATCGTAGATATGCCTCCAGGTACATCTGATTCGCCTTTGACTGTCATGCAAACTATACCTATGGATGGTTTTGTTGTAGTAAGTACTCCGCAAGAGTTGGCTAATATGGATGCTAAACGATGTATCAACATGATACGTAAGCTTAATCTCAACGTTCTGGGTGTCGTGGAAAACTATTCTGGGGACGTGTTCGGGCAGGGAGGGGGAATCAAGATGGCCAATGATGTGGGGACTGATTTTCTAGGAACTCTTTCACTAAGCGCATCTTATAAAGACAACTCTAAACCCACAGTGCTTGTAGACGATGCGGTCGCTGAGGAATACGAAAATATTATGGGCGGAATGCAGGAAAGCCTGGCGAAATTAGGTCTAGACCCAGCTTGACCATGGACTACGTGTGGTACTAAGGTAATGGTAATATCAATCTGTTGAATTGAGGCTGAGTTGTCCAGCTCCTGGTTCGTTGTTCTCATCAAATTTATCAGCCGTTGAAATATTCAAAAGTAATTCGACTTCTCGGTCCATAGCCTCCTGGCTGTAGGTGCTTAATTCGCCCATCTTGCGAAATCTTTTGTATCGGTTTTTGAGCAATTTGTTCTCGCTCTGCTTGGAAAGTCGAGCCAGCGTTTTTGTTAAAGCCAACTGTATATCTTTGGAAGCTTCTCTTGGATTGTCATGTGCACCCAGATCTGGTTCCGGTATTACATAGTCAATTATCCCGAGATACTCACAGTCTTGAGCAGTTAACATCATAGTTTCTGCCGCTTCTCTGTCAATCGTCTGTTCTTCAGGGTAATTATTTCCGAAATAGCGGTTCATAGATATCGGAGAATATATAGCGTATTGCTGCATCAAAGTACGGTCAGAAAGCCCCAAGGCTAAGGCCCCTTCGCTCCCACCCTCGCCTATGATCACAGTGATAACAGGGGTAGGAACGTCTAACATCATAGATAGCGTATTAGCAATTGCATTACCTATCCCTTGTTCTTCAGCTTCCAGTCCAGGGTCAGCTCCTTGTGTGTCTACAAGAGTAATAAGAGGCAATTTAAAGCGCGTTGCTAAGTTGATTATCCGTTGTGCTTTCCTGAGTCCGTCGGGATATACATGATATTTTTCACCGTTAATGGGTGGTCTCCGTTGCTGGCCAATCATGGCTACAGGCTCTCCCAATAAATATCCTATACCACAAACTACCGATCGATCGTCACTGTTCAGGCGGTCGCCGTGAAGTTCTACGAATGGGTCTAAAATCGATCTCATGTAAACCATGGCGGAGGGACGTTCGGCATGCCGGGCTACATTCACGGCTTCCCAGGCTTCAGGTTCTTTTGGTGGATCAACCTCCGCCCTTAGTAAATCTTTTACGTTGTCTTGCTCTAACTTTTGTCCAGTCAATATTTTCAGAACTGTAGCTATCCGAGTATGTAATCCTTCTCTATCTATTACATTGTCGAGTAAACCGTGTGCTAAATGAGCTTCGGAAGTATGGGCGTCCAACGGTAATGGTTGCTTGGATAATCCTTGAAGCGTACGTAGTGGAGATAATCCGATCAATGATCCAGGTTCAGCGAACATAATATCGGCCAAATTTGCGAAACTGGCGTATGCTTGACCAGTGGAAGGATTGGCCAGGACCACGAGGAAAGGAAGTCCTTTTTCTTTAAGCCGATTGGCCGCGGTTACTGTCTTGGCCATTTGCATCAGGGAGAGTACGCCCTCTTGAGTTCGAGTCCCACCACCCGTGACAAGTGCGATTAAAGGAAGATCTTTTCTTGCGGCTTCTTCTAAAGCAAGAGCTATTTTTTCTCCGACTACGCTACCCATACTTCCACCCATAAACCCATAATCGAGTACTACTATGGCTGTCTCTATTCCGTCAATCTTACAACGCCCAGTTACAGCCGCTTCGGTTAATCCTGTGCGACTTTGACTTTTAGACAACATATTTTGGTATGTCCCTTTACTTGAAAAGGAAAGTGGGAAAACAGAACTCAAGAATTTATGCGTTTCTTTAAATGTTCGAGGATCGGCTAATAGCTGAATACGTTGCCGAGCTGACAAAGTGTAGTGGAACCTGCAAAAAGGGCAAACTCTGTATTTAAGGTAAGCTTCGGATTGGCTTATAGGTTCTTCACATAACAGGCATTGGTCGTGTATGACCGTCAGGTAGACTTGGCTTAAGTCACCTTCTCTATGGAATAAATGTACCAGTAAGTCGCCCAAATTTCTCAATGATAGCTCCTGTTGACAGCTACTATGGGGGATGGGACCGGAGTGGAAAGTTCTCTTTAATCATACAGCCAGGTAGTACAAATTGAAATGGGGAAGCCGCTTAATAATTATGGAGGAATCAATCGGATTGAAGGTTATACCCCGGTTAACTAAAGAATATGGATGGTTAGTTAAATTAACATTGGGCTTAACCCGCTAGTTAGCAGATATAGACTAATTATTACGTCACTTACCTGAAGGTTTGAATTTGATTAGGTATGATTGGTCAGGATCGTTTACTCTCCCTAACTCCGATATACGATGGCCCACGATCCACATTATTCCTTTATCTGAGATTAAAAGTGGAATTTTGCTCCTCCACATCGCTGGGATCTTGGAATCAGTATAGAAATCCTGTAGTTTTTTAGCCATCTGCATGCCTAGAGGTTGGAATATGTCTTGAGGATTTCTTGTCCGAACGTGTAGGTTTGTATTTATTGATTTGATGTCTAAGTATGCGGTTAACGGGTCAGCAGCCCTAATGTCGTTGATAGTTGTGTTACTTGGTATTTCAACTGATATCTCCCATCCTGGGATTAAGGTGATCCTTTTCAACTCTCGATCGTTGGGGACACTAATACGGTGACGACCCGAGAAAGTTGGATATGGATAGTCGTCAGTTTCTTCCTTTGCCAACGTTATATGGTTGTAATTAACAAGGAATAACCAATCACCTGGTAGCTGAATAGTTAATCCGGTTGTTCCACTATTAGCTGATTCACACATTGCAGCTATATGGCTTTCGCGAAGTCTCCGCGAATCACCGGTTGCTAAAACGTAAGCTCTGCGTACCATGAGGCGTTGTAATGCGGGATGCTGTGCTGAAAATATGGCTCTATCTAATGTCACAGAGCCATATTTGTTGGAGTCCGGAGATATCAGAGCTTTAGCCCAAATTTTATCCGTCTCTTCGTTAAGAAAATCTAGCTCTATTGTTGAAATGTGGGAGAGCCGAATTAAAGAATCGCGAATCTGGGGATTGTAATTCCTTGATAATTCGGGCATCAATTCATTTCGTATTTTGTTCCTGGTAAACCTCAGTAGAGAATTCCCGCTATCAGTTCTAAAGTCCCGCCCAAGGGCCTCACAATATGCTACGGTCTCTTCTTTAGTGGCTTCAAGTAAAGGTCTGAGCAAGCGAGTCTTTTGAATATTTATAGGCCAAGGCCAAGGTGCCGAATAAGCCATACCTGTAAGGCCATGTAACCCGGTTCCACGTAGTATGTGTAACAGTACGGTTTCAGCCAAATCGTCTGCGGTGTGGGCTACGGCGACAAACCTAGCGTCAATTTTATTGGCCACGTGTGCTAAGAAAGCGTACCTTAATTCCCGTGCGCCTTGTTCGAATGAACTGATACCACGTTCCTGCTGATAAGCTATAGGATCCTTTTTTTCTATCGTATAAGGTAAGGCCAACATTGATGCCATTTCTGCTACAAATGCCGCGTCTATATCGGCCTCGACTCCCCGAAAGTCATGATTTAAATGAGCGACGTGGAGTTCTAGGCTGTGTTGATCTTTTAATCGATAAAGGGAATAGAGAAGCGCAGTTGAATCTGGTCCGCCAGATACTCCTACTACTAAAGTTTCTGATTTCTCACCGGTGTATCCGCATTTGATTAAGGCAGTGTGAACGACATTGTCGAGTTTAGTTGTGGAGTTATTAACCATTAAGAATAATCATCCGCGAGTTGCCGAACGGTTTTGATTAGAGATATGACTGGTGGAATTATATCCCTTGAGCTTTCGCGTATTTCCATCGGTCTCTATAACTGATACTGAGCTTAGGTCTAGGTGAGTTATGTGAAAATGCGACCAGGGGATTCCGAGAAGATGAGAGATTATGCATCGTATGGTGAAGTTATGTGATACAAATAATATTGCCGGATCATTTCGGTGTTGGGACTCCTTTTCTAGAAAAAAATCCCACCCTCTTTCCTGTAGTTCAGATAACGATTCTCCTCCAGGCAAGGTAGTATAACCAGGATCGGTACGCCAACTTGAGTAAACTTCAGCCCAGTTGCTTCGCATGGCTTGGCCGGTAATGCCCTCCAGTTCTCCCAGGCTGAGTTCCATTAGTCGGTTATCAGCTATTACAGGTAAGCCTATCTGTCTCCCTATCTCATCTGCTATCTGCATAGTGCGAATCAACGGACTTGCATATATGGCACTTAAATCCCAAGTGAATGATGCTTTGGCAATGTCTAGGGACTGTGCAAGTCCTGTGGGGTTCAGTGTTACATCGACCTGCCCTTGGAACCTTCCAAGGTTATTCCATTCAGTTTCACCATGTCGTACTAAAAATATATTCAAGTTTTATGTACACCCGAACGCTGGATTTGGATGGGTATGATTACCAGTTAAATTGTAACAGTTGTAGTTGGCAATAGAATAAGCTCGTGTATTATAGTGAAGGCTGATTTAAGTAGAAAATTCCTTGAACATCTCTAAATTGACTGTTGTGTTGACTTAACGCTATTGGGATTTACATTTTCGGTCATTAATCAATAATAGAGCGATTTTACATCAAATGGAACAACGATTCATGATATCCCCCAAATTAATGGATTAGGATGGTGCTAAAAATTTGAAGGTTCTTGGTATTGAGACTTCCTGTGACGAGACTGCCATTAGCGTAGTCGAAAATGGTACTAAGTTATTGTCTAATGTGATTGCTTCCCAGGTGGATATACATTCGAGTTATGGAGGTATAGTTCCAGAATTGGCATCTAGGCAGCATGTAAGGGATATGGTTCCAACTTTAGAGAAGGCTTTGAAAGATTGTCAATTATGTTTAGAGGATCTTGATTTGATTGCAGTTACACATGGCCCTGGGTTGGCTGGGTCTTTGATCTCAGGGTTGAATACTGCCAAAGGTTTGTCGTTATCTCTTGGTAAACCTCTAGTAGGAGTAAATCATATAGAAGGACATATTTATGCTTCTTGGCTAATTGCCGATCGGGTAGACACTCCTGATGAGCAACCTGGATTTCCTATTGCTTGTTTGGTCGCGTCTGGAGGTCATACCGATTTGATTTTGATGGAACGCCACGGGGTTTATAAATTGATTGGTAGGACTCGTGATGATGCGGCGGGAGAAGCCTTTGATAAGGCAGCCCGTATTTTAGGTGGTCATCTGGTATTGTGGCGAACCAATTTTCAGCTGAAGCCTCCCTTGGCTGAGCAAGACGATTGGGATACGGA
>PAMF01000026.1 GCA_002707185.1 Chloroflexota bacterium
GACTAGTGCAAGCCAATTCTGATACGACTTAATCAATCATAAAAAAGGGCCGGTATTATACCGGCCCTTTTTTTATTTCGCTTTTAGCTGAATGTGTTGAACAGTGGTTGGAGCAACGATTACAATGTAAGAGGTAGTTAATAGTATATTATTCGATTTTCCTACGGGTTGGCTCCGTTAGGGCGTTATGGAACTATGAGAGTATGAAATTTAAGGACCTGAGAGAGTTCATTGCATATTTGGAAGAAAAGGGCCAATTGTCTAGAATTTCCAGTCTAGTGAGCTCAGAGCTTGAAATCACTGAAATAGCAGATAGATCCGTTAAATCAGGTGGCCCCGCGCTCTTGTTTGAGAACGTTGAGGGGTATGACTATCCCGTTCTAATTAATCTTTTTGCTTCTAACCAACGGATGGCATGGGCTTTAGGGGTCGAACAAATAGACGATTTGACCTCTAGGATTCAAGAGTTTTTACAATTGATTCACGGTCCACCAGAAGGAATAGTGAATCGCGTAAGGACCTTGGGTAAATTAATTCATATGGGCTCTTTCCAACCGAAAGTAATTCGTAACGCACCATGCCAAGAAATAATAGTTAGTGATGCTGATGTCGATTTATTAAAGTTCCCGATATTAAAATGTTGGCCACTCGATGGTGGCAAATACATTACTTTGCCTTTGGTTATTACCAAAAACCCTGAGACTGGGATTCAAAACTACGGGATTTATCGGCTTCAAGTTTATGACCAAAGAACCACAGGTATGCACTGGCAGACTCACAAAGTAGCCGCCTCTCATTATCGGTCTGAATCTGAGTTAAATGGGACTCACATGGAAGTGGCGGTGGCTCTGGGAGGAGATCCTGCAACGATATGGACTGGATCAGCCCCGTTGCCTCCTGATTTGGATGAGATGATGCTTTCAGGCTTCATCAGAGACGAGGGAGTGGAAATGGTCAAGGCTAAAACTGTGGACCTTCTAGTTCCAGCCCATGCAGAGATAATCCTTGAAGGATATGTTGTTCCGGGTGAGGAACGCTTGGAAGGTCCTTTTGGGGATCATACGGGATACTATTCTATGGAAGAGAATTACCCGGTTTTTCATGTAACAACCATCACGCATAGAAAAGACCCTATTTATCCTGCTGCGGTTGTTGGTCGGCCGCCCATGGAAGATTACTGGATGGGTAAAGTCACCGAGCGTATTTTCATGCCGATGATACAACTTGTACTCCCAGAAGTGGTAGATATTAATATGCCCGCAGAGGGTATATTCCATAATTTAGTATTGGTTTCGATAAAAAAGGAATATCCAGGTCACGCACGGAAAGTAATGTATGGTTTGTGGGGTCTGGGATTAATGAGTTTAACTAAAACTATAGTGGTACTTGATCATTTTGTTGATGTTCAAAACCCGTCCGAAGTTGTTTGGAGAGTAGCTAATAACTTTGACCCCAACTCGGATCTTGTAGTTTCTGCAGGTCCATTGGATGATCTTGATGTAGCATCAGCCGGCTCGAAGTTCGGGGGCAAATTAGGTATAGATGCTACTCAGAAAACTGCCCAAGAAGGGTATAAAGGCAGTTGGCCGCCCGAAATCATAATGGACCAAGAAGTTAAGGACTTGGTAGACAACAAGTGGCAAGAATATCAGATTGATATAACTGGATCTAATCGTTAAATATCATGATGTTAGATATCCTTAGAATTATAAAAGCAAGTTTTGCATCCTCATGAAAGTATCTTTTAATGTCGTTGGTGCTACCCGAATAACTGCCGGAAAGATACCACTTTATTTAAGCTCAATTCGCATTTGGGAAGCTCTTTTTGCAACTCCGTTCGCTTTCATAGCCATGATACTTGCGGCTGATGGCTGGCCCGGCTGGCATGCCACTCTGTGGATTATCGTGGCGTTAATGGGAGTTCGGACGGTAGGGATGTCGGCAAATCGTTTGATACATGCCAAGGAAGATGCGATTAATCCTAGGACTTCTACTCGTCATATACCGCAAGGAATCCTGAGTCATAAAGAAGTGCTCGGAATGATATTGGTGTCCGGAGCAATATTCGTTTTCGCTTCCTATCAATTAAACACTCTAGCTTTTTGGTTAACGCCAGTAGCAATAGGCTACGTAATTCTCTATTCGTATGCGAAATATTTCACATGGTGTTGTAATTTTATGCTCGGCTGGGCTTTAGCTATGGCTCCTGCTGGAGCCTGGATAGGTGTGGCAGGCACCTTGCCCATGGAAGCGGCATTGTTGTCGTTTGCAGTCGCCATGTGGGCAGGCGGCTTTGACATCATTTATGGCTGTACTGATTATGAGTTCGATCGAAGCCACGGAATAAATTCCGTACCCAAGAAATTTGGGGTATCGGGCGCTCTAAAGATAGTTCGGGTGATGCATGCTATTTCGGCTTGTGCTTTGTTAGCTTTAGGTATATGGATGGAATTGGGGTATTTCTTTTATATCGGTTGGTGTATCACAGTATGTTTGCTAATTTATGAAAACCGCTTGGTTAAGGCCGATGATCTTTCTAAAGTTGGCGTAGCATTTTTTAGGGTTAATAGTTATGTTTCTGTCCAACTCCTGTTTTTCATAGTCTTATCGGTAATGTTCAAATGAGGTAATGATTTAGTTACATGCTTATCACTAATCCAGTAGTAATCGGTATTTCGGGGGCCAGTGGCTCGATTTTGGCTAAAGAAACTGTAAATGAACTCTTGAATCGTGAAATCCCAACTGCAGTGGTTTGTTCCAATTCAGCTAGATTGGTATGGCAAGATGAATTGGACGAACCATTCTCGAATATGCTTTCAGAATGGCGGGAACATCCGTTATTTCAAGACTACGGTATAGGTGATGTGGGTTCCCCTATTGCGAGCGGAACTTATAGAACAAGAGGAATGGCTATTGTCCCTAGTAGTATGAATACTGTGGCTTCTGTAGCGCATGGCTTATCAGGGAATTTATTGTTGAGAGCTGCTGATGTTAGCTTGAAAGAGGGACGCAAATTGGTGATGGTTCCACGAGAGACTCCGCTACATAGTATCCATTTAGAGAACCTATTAACTCTTTCTAAGGCAGGAGTGGTGATACTTCCACCGGAGCCCGCTTTTTATCTTAAACCCCGCGGTATGAATGACTTGGTCAGCTATATTGTGAATCGGGTTTTACTTGCCTTGGGTGTTAGTGATGATTTACCAACAGATTTACAATATTCCGGTGAATAGAGAATAAATGGTTCAGCTAAGAGGTGACGCGAAACAACGGTATGTTTCAGATATGTTCTCAAGCATATCTCAACGTTACGATTTAATGAACAATCTAATGACCATGGGTATGCATCGTAAATGGAAATTGCAAACAGCTAATATCACTGCTACAGGATTGTCCGGATTTGCGTTGGATATAGCTTCAGGCACTGGAGATTTAGCATTAGAGCTAGGAAGAATTCCTGATTTAACCACTGTTGTAGGTCTCGACTTAATTCAGGGGATGGTCGACTTGGCGCGAATTAAAGTTATCCAGCAGAGTCAGTATGACAAAACCAGTATGGTCTTGGGTGATGCCCTTTCTTTGCCATTCGCCGACGAAACATTTTCTTGCGCCACTGCTGGATTTAGTTTACGTAACATGCCAGACCTCTCCGGCGCTCTTCGCGAAATGGTGAGGGTAGTCAATCCTGGGGGGAGAGTTACTACTTTGGAATTAACCCCATTGAAACATGGGCTGAGAAGATATTTATTCCGGCCGTATTTTCACAGGATAGTCCCTTTGATAGGTAGTCTGGTTGCAGGAAACCGTTCAGCTTATTCTTATTTACCCCAGTCTGTAGACATATTCCCCGATGCGGATCTACTATCCCGTATCATGGAGGAATCCGGTATGGTAGATGTGCGATACCAACTTGTCGGTTTTGGAACAGTAGCAATTCATCAGGGAACTAAGCCACACGTTTAAGGGTTTGCCTAACTGGGTAATATACAATACCGATGTAAGGGCGACTTGTTCGTGGTGAGTGATTGGGATAAACTGGTCGCTCAGGTTGAAAGCGTTAATTTGGTGTGACGGTAATGACTTCTATATTTGATAAATTGGTTCCAATAGTTAACAGATACGACGAAATCGAACAGTTGATGGCAGACCCAGAGGTGGCTACCGATTTCGCACGCATACAAGAGTTGGGCAAAGAAAGGGCTTCTCTGGATGAATTAGTAGATTTTTCTAATAAGTATCAAAATCTACTAAGCGAACAGGGGGATCTCCAGTCTGTGCTATCTGATGGAGGGGATCCAGAGTTAGTTGTTATGGCGAGAGAGGAACTGGAATCTGTAGAAGATCAACTTTTAACCTTGGCTGAAGCTTTACAATTCGCTTTGCTGCCAAAAGATCCCAATGACGACAGAGACGTGATAGTAGAAATCCGATCGGGTACAGGCGGTCGTGAAGCTAGCCTATTCGCCGCAGATTTATATAGACTTTATTCGCGGTTCGCTCAACTTCAGAATTGGAAAGTAGATGTAATGGATTCCAATCCGTCAGATCTAGGCGGGTTAAATAAGATAGCATTTGAAATTCAGGGGAAAGGAGCCTTTAGCCGTTTGAAATATGAACGTGGAGTTCATAGAGTACAACGCGTTCCAGAAACTGAAGCTCAAGGACGTATACACACTTCTACCGCTACTGTAGCAGTGCTGCCTCAAGCTGATGAAGTAGAAGTTAAAATAAATCCTGAGGATCTCCGAATAGATATTTTCCACGCAGGGGGGCACGGGGGTCAGAACGTTAACAAAGTAGCTACAGCTGTTCGCATAGTGTACGAACCGACTGGATTAGTAGTAGTTTGCCAGGACGAGCGCTCTCAACACAAGAATAAACAACGAGCTATGTCTATGTTGAGGGCTCGTTTATTTGAATCGGAACAAGAGAAACAAGACGCCGAAATTAGTCAAAACCGTAAGTCTCAGGTAGGAAACGCGGAGCGATCGGAGAAGATACGTACATATAACTATCCTCAAGATAGAATCACCGATCATAGGGTCTCGACAAGTTTCCATGGTATCCCTAAAGTCATGGATGGGCAGTTAGAAGATATAATAGATACCCTGATTTCTTGGGAACAGGCCAAGCTGTTGGAAGAGGTTACTTCTTAAAAGCTGTCATGCCATCTCTTCGACAAGTCATTCGTGCGACCCACACTACGTTAGAGACTTTTGATATTCCAGATGCTAGGTTAGAGGCTGAGGTGATGGTGATGAACACCATGCGGATGCCTAGGCAAGATTTATTTGCTAATCAAGAGATGGAAGTTTCGGGTCAGCAAGAACATGAATTGAATTCGGTTATCGAACGTCGTCGAAAACGAGAACCTCTCGCTTATATATTGGGTCACAAGGAATTTTATGGTGTTAACCTGCTGGTTAATTCTGATGTGTTAATTCCACGTCCCGAAACAGAACTGATTGTCGAACATACATTGTTCATGGGCTTGATGGGAATGGAAACTGCCGAATTGACTATAGCTGATGTAGGTACAGGTACGGGAGCTATAGCTATCAATCTAGCTCTACATCTTCCATCGGCAAAGATATATGCAATAGATTGTTATGATCCCGTGTTGGATGTATCAAGTTACAATATTCGGTCGCACAACGTTGCGGACCGGATTACGCTTCTTAAGGGAGACCTTTTAGATCCATTGCCGGAGCCAGTAGACCTAATCGTTGCGAATTTACCGTATGTGCCCACTGAACGTATTCCTCGCTTGCAACCTGAGATACAGTGGGAGCCGACTGAGGCCCTCGATGGCGGCGCGGATGGGCTTGATTTAATTCGTAGATTGTTGGAACAAGCTGCGGGTATGTCGGATCCGCGGTTAAACAATAATGGGATCATAATATTAGAGTTAGATCCCGAACAGATCCCTGAAATTAGAAACATTACAAATAAATTGTTTCCATCTGCACAAATAAGCGTTGAGCTAGACCTCGCCCAGAACGAGCGAATCTTTGTAGTCAACACTGGCTCCTGTTGAACTCGCTTAGTGTTTGGATCGTCCTATTATTTGCCATGTAGGATGATATGGCATCTTTAGAACGAAAACTTTAGATCATACCTCCTAATTTTCAATGAAATTGAATTTTAAAGCCTTAAGTACTGTGACCATCATATAGTAGAACATGACAGTTGATTTGGAGGGTTGTTTTGGATCCTGAAAATCTGCTTAATTTCTGGAATCGTACTAAACATGACCTTTCCCAATTTGATGTTTCGTTTACATTAGAGGATGTTCCGGACCGCAGTACTAGAGAATATCGGACGTACCAACTGGTTTTGAATAGCTTTCACGGAATACAGATAAGAGGTTGGTATAGCGTGCCGACAGATCCTCCACCCAACGGTAGATTCCCTGCTGTATTAGCGGTACCCGGCTATGGTGGGATGAAGGAGATTCCTACTCATCTAGTGGTTAGTGGTTTTGTGGTCCTTACACTATTTCCCCGGGCTCAAGGGGAAAGCTTGCAAGAATGGCAATTAGATCACGGCACAAAAATTACTTACAATTTGTTCAACAAGGACGATTATTATTATCGGTATGCTTATATGGATTGCATACGAGGATTAGACTTTCTTTGTTGTCAAGCAGAAGTAGACTCAAGTCGTATAGGTATGTGGAGTAGAAGTCAAGGAGGAGGACTTACTCTTGCCACAGCTTCCCTTGATTCCAGATTATCAGTAGCGGTGGCCGAAGAACCGTTTTTATGTAATTATCCTGAGGCGATTAACATAACTAGTAGCCCGTATAAAGAATTGTACGATTATATTAAATTTAATTCGGACAGCACAGAGGACATTCTAAATACTTTGTTTTATTTCGATATGTTGAACTTGGTTCAATTCATTGAATGTCCAACATTAATGAACATTGGGATGAAAGATGAAACGTGTCCCTACAACACTATTATGCCTGTGTTCGAAAGAATCAAAGCTGCTAAAGCCATTCACATATATCCAGAGTTACCGCATTCTCCTTGTTCAGATTTTAATGCTCATGCCATGAATTGGTTGAGAAGATACTTAGGAGCTTAGGTTCTTGAGTACCTTCTACGGAGGGTTAATATGCCGGCTCGCACAGGCCAACAATACTTGGACGGACTGAAGACTCAACCTAGGGAAGTTTTTATCGGTGGGGAACGAGTCCACGATGTAACCACTCATAAAGGATTATCTGGAGGAGCATCTTCTATAGCCGCGCTATATGAAATGCAATATGCTCCAGATATCGAAAAGGAAATGGTTTACACTTCGCCGAGCACGGGCGATCCGGTTGGTCTTTCTTTTTTGATTACCCGTACTCGGGAAGATCTTGTCCGTAGAAGAGTTATGATGTCTAGATGGGCTCACACTAGCTATGGAATGATGGGTCGGACACCGGATTTTTTAAATGTCAGCTTAATGTGTATGGCCGAAGCAGGTGATTATTTTGCCCAGAACCGTCCAGAGTTTAAAGACAACATAAAAAATTATTACGAATACGTTCGGGAAAATGATTTGACGTTGACCCATACTCTGGTCAACCTGCAAAGGAACCGGTTGCCGGCTGCAACTGGCCGGCATTTTAGTACTGAGGTAGCATTGGCGGTGGTTGATGAAAATCGTGATGGACTGGTGATGCGTGGACCCCGTGCTCTGGCAACTCTGGGCCCGTTATCGGATGAGATTGCGGTTTATCCAACTCGTGGCCAACAACTGGCTGATAATTCGGAGGCTTGGCGCTATGCTTTCGCTTTCGCTATCCCGTGTGGAACTAAGGGGCTGAAATTTCTATGTAGAGAAAGTTATGACCTGGGTAGATCGCATTTTGATCATCCTCTGGGTTCACGTTTTGAAGAGATGGATGCAATAGTTTTTTTTGATGATGTGCTGGTTCCGTGGGATAGAGTTTTCCTTTATAAAGATATTGAATTATGTAATGGAATAAGTGCTGCTACCAATCAATATGCCCATTCCGGGCATCAAGTAGTGACCAAGAACGTTGCTAAGTGTGAGTTTGTTCTGGGCATTGCCAGTTTAATGGTTAAAACGTTAGGTTCCGAAAATATTAATCAAGTTCAGACGCTGGTTGCGGAACTTATTGAAGATTTGGAAATCATGAAGGCTCTTTTATTAACTGCCGAATCGGAAGCCGCATTAGACTCTTGGGGGGTCATGTGTCCTTCTAGAGTGCCTATAACCGTGGCCCGTAATCAATTTATCCGTATGTATCCCAGGATGATAGAGATAATTCAGTTGCTGGGGTCCAGTAGTTTAATGGCTCTACCAACGGAATCTGATTTGAATGGACCCTTGTCCGACTATGTCAATCAATATATGGACACGGATAATGCTTCCGCTAAAGAGAGAATCGAACTGTTCCGTTTAGCCTGGGATTTATCATGTAGTGCTTTCGGTTCTAGGCAGGTCTTGTACGAAAGGTATTTCCAAGGGGATTGGATGCGCAATGCAAGTGTTCTGTTTGGGAGTTATAGTACAGATAAATTAGTTGAACAAGTCAAAGAATTTTTACGAACTGACTGAAGAGTTAATAATAATGGATTTTCATTAGAGCGACGAACTAACCAGTTATGTTTCAATGAAATAAGGAGGTATCACATGCCGTTAGATCCGCAAGCCAGAGCCGTAATGGATCAGGTTTCAGCATTAGCGTTGCCGCCAGCTCACACAGTTACACCTCAGGAAGCGAGGGCTAACGCTAAATCTAGGCCCAGAGCGATTGGTCCGGATGTAGGAAAGGTGGAAGATAGGAACATACCTGGACCAGATTCTGAAATCCCGATCCGAATATATACGCCAAAGGGGGAGGGACCCTTTCCCTGTCTAGTTTGGTTCCATGGTGGTGGGTGGGTAGTCGGAGATCTTGATTCGGCAGATGCCACTGCACGCCATTTAACTCTTGGGGCTGGTTGTGTGGTTGTTTCTGTAGATTACCGATTAGCGCCNGAGACCAAGTTTCCTGGACCGGTNGAAGATTGTTATTCTGCTACGTCTTGGGTGTTCGATAATGCNACCAGTTTGGGAATATTATCGGATAAAATCGCAGTTGGNGGGGATAGTGCCGGTGGTAATTTGGCGACCGCTGTCTGTTTGATGAGAAAAGATCGAGGTGGTCCTGATCTAGTAATGCAGTTATTAGTCTATCCGGTCACTGACTGGAGTTTCCAAACTCATTCTTATGGAGATAATGCAGACGGTTATCAGCTAACTAAAGACACTATGATTTGGTATTGGGACCAGTACGCGTCGCATGATGGTGATGCTGATAATCCTTATGCTGCTCCATTGAAAGCATCAGATCTTAGTGGACTTCCTGCAGCTTTGGTTATTACGGCTGAATTTGATCCATTACGTGACGAGGGAGAGGCATATGCGAGTCGATTGAGGGATTCTGGGGTGCCCACTTCCTGCACCAGATATCCTGGTATGATCCATGGATTTTTCGGAATGTCAGCTGTGTTGGATAAAGGCAAGGCCGCAATTACCGAAGCCTCCGAAGCTTTGATGGATAGCTTTTCCAAATAAAGTGTTTAGGTTCTGGATTATAAGATATGGCTATTTCGACTAATAAGTTCACTGAAACTCTAGGGTCTCTTTTGTCTGAGAGTGCAAAGGAATGGGGAGACAGTTTAGCACTGGCTCTTTATGGTAGAGATAACGGTAATTGGACCTATCAAGAATTGTGGAATAATTCAACCCAGGTAGCTTCGTATTTGACAAGGAGAGGAGTAAGTAAAGGGGATAGGGTCATAATATGGGGTGATAATCGACCGGAGTGGGTTACTGCTTTCTTCGGATCGGTTTTAATCGGTGCAATAGCAGTGCCACTTGATGCCCAAAGTACCAGCGAATTTTTTTCATTGATCGAAAATGAAACACAACCTGCGTTTATGTTCTTAGGCTCGGAGCAACTTAGTCGAACTGAGCCTAAAAGCATAGAAACCATGCTTTTTGATGATTTTAAGGATTTGATTCAACCTTTGGAACGCACACGGGAGATTTATGATTTTGAACCTATATCTCCGGAAGATGTAGCAGAGCTGGTGTTTACCTCTGGTACTACAGGTCGTCCTAAGGGAGTGATTCTTACCCACGGTAATATATGCTCAAATGTCAAAATGGCTGGAGCGGCATTTGAGGTTACCCCAAGTAATAGAGTATTAGCTATATTGCCTCTGAGTCATATGTTTGAGCAAATAGCTGATCTCTTGGTTCCATTATCGGGCGGAGCTTTAATAATTTATATTTCCACCCTGCGGCCTGATGTAATATTTGGTGCTATGTCCCATTACGGGGTTACCAATATGGGTTGTGTTCCAAGAGTATTAGAATTATTTGCCGATGGAATTAAACGGGAAGCGCGCGTCCAAGGGAAACTTGGCTTGTTGGAACGAATACATAGGATCGCGTGCAAATTGCCGTTTGCCTGGAGGCCAAAACTATTTAAGAGTATACACCAGCATTTGGGAGGTTCGTTTAAATATTTTGTAGTGGGAGGCGCCAGGTTGGATCCGTTACTAGGCAGATGGTGGGAAGGGATCGGAATTAAGGTGGTTCAAGGATACGGTATGACAGAAGCTTCCCCTGTCGTGTCCTCAGGAACGTTAACAGATCGGGATCACAGTTCTGTAGGGAGACCATTGCAGGGTGTCGAGGTGAAAATTGCTGATGACGAAGAAATATTAGTCAGGGGTCCAAACGTTACCACTGGATATTGGCAGAATGATATTGCAACCCAAAATGCATTTCAAGATGGTTGGTATATGACTCGTGATCTAGGATATTTCGATAACCAAGGGAGGTTACACATTCGGGGACGCAAGGACAACATGTTTGTGTTGGCTAACGGGATGAATGTTTATCCCGAAGATATAGAACAAGTGTTATATGAAGACTCGCGTTTAGCAGATGCCGTGGTATTGGGGCTCGAATTCCAGGGTGACATGGAGGTTCATGGGGTTGTATTGACTGACGACACTGCGGCAGTCCCAGACATAATTCGTACTGCCAACCAAAAATTGGCCTCTCATCAAAGAATTGTACGGTACACTGCTTGGCCAGAGGCAACATTTCCCATGACTCCAACAATGAAGCCCAAGCGAACGGAGATATTATCTAAGGTTATGGAAATGCGAAATAATTGAAATTAATATATGTGTTATCCTTCCAATATTTACAGATAATGAATTGAAGGAAATTCTAGATGGAAAGACCAGTTTTTCAGCCCGTAGGGACTGCAGCAATCGAATTAGATACCCCCGCATTGGTGGTTGATCTCGATACCGCGACCACTAATATTGAACGATTTCATCGGTACTTCCAGGATACACCAGCCAAGTTAAGACCTCATTTAGGTTTTCATCAATGTCCCAGGATTGGGCATTTGCAGATGGCCGCAGGAAATACATCCGGGGGAATTGCGGTTACAAGTGTTGGTGAAGCCGAGGTTTTCGGTGGTACTGGTTTCAACGATATTTTAGTTACGGGGAAAGTGGTAACGAGGTCGGCAATTCAGCGGTTATGTGCCTTAGCACAGACGACTAATATCACCATATCGGTCGATAATGTTGATAATATCTCTCATTTATCTCAAATAGCGGTGTCTTCGGGGATTAGGTTAAGGGTCTTGATTGAGGTTGATTCCGGGAGCGGTTGGTCTGGCGTACAGCCGGGACAGGCAGGNCTGGATTTGGCCAGGATAGTTGAAAATGCNGCCGGATTGGAGTTCTCAGGATTATTCGTAAATGACCGAATTGGTATTGANGGGGATTGGGAGCANGCAGCGAATAAAACCCACGAATCTCTCGAGCCTATAATNGATACTAGGAAGTTAATTGAGAACAGTGGGGTGCCAGTTGCTACGGTAACCGTCAACGGAGATTATAATTTTGATACCGCCTCAAGGATTTCAGGGATTACTGAAGTTTATGCTGGTATTTATCCATTGATGGACTGGAAATCAAGCCAGATTCGACCTGAATTCTCTCCTGCGGCTAAGATTTTGGCCACCGTGATCAGTCATCCTATCGAATCTCGAGCTGTAGTGGATGCAGGTCATAAAGCCACTGCTCCTGATGAAGGATTGCCTGTTTTAGAAGGGAATCCCGGAGCTGAGGCCACCAGGTTCAGCGCTGAACACGGGATACTGGACTTGGATCAACACATGCAAAATGAGCTTCAACCTGGAGCTAAGGTTTGGTTGGTACCTTATAACTTGGAACTTTCAGTTAATCAATACGACTATTTCAGAGCAGTTAGAGGGTCCAAGTTAGTCGGATTTTGGCCTATTTCCGCTAGAGGGCGCTTTGAATAATTCGAGACTTTAAAGATGGAGGTATGAATTGCAGAATACTTTAAATCCCAAGATAGGAACTGCTATTACAGACCTGGATACTCCTTGTCTGATTTTAGATATGGACGCACTTGACCATAATATGGGGGTCATGT
>PAMF01000027.1 GCA_002707185.1 Chloroflexota bacterium
TGGACTTCTTTTCGTAGGAGGCGCGCTAATCATAGCCATTGCAGTAACGCTGGTAGCGTGGTCCCCATGGTTTCTTATATCATTCATACTTCTATTGATAGGTGGATGGGGGCAAGCTGGATTCAGTACTATGCAAGCAACTATAGTTCTGCTGGCATCACATCAAGAACTTAGAGGGAGAACACAAGGTGCCCAAGGCCTGGTTAACGGGCTCGGTCACCTAATTGGTGGCTACGAAATCGGGGCAATAGCCAGCGCTTTTGGCATAACCCTAGCTATTGGGTTAAACGCAGGGGCAGGCATAATATTATTAATTGCACTGGCCATTGTTACACCACTTGTCAAACAACGAGGTACGCCGCAACCGTAACAAAATTTGTTGACCATATATATCAACACTGCGGTTTAATGTTGATAATTAAAGGAACAATGTTGGTTATCTTAATAGTCGTTGATTTGGAACAATGAGTTGACAGCTTCAAATAAACCCTCTAACGATCCGGACGTAAACACACCCAATAATGCGCCTTCGGAATTAACTCAGGGCACATCTAATGGTTGGCATAGGACTTTCGAGTCACTTACCTACCGAAATTACCAGTTTTTATGGACAGGTAACCTGCTAATTAATACCGCAGATTGGCTTCAAATCTTAACTGTTGGGTGGCTAATGCTGCGTATGACAGGCGGTAACGCGTTATTAACAGGAACCGTGGTCGGAATTCGCAGCCTACCTATCTTGTTACTAGGACCCTGGGCAGGAGTCCTAGCGGATCGGGTAAACCGCAGATACCTTATAGCTTTTACCCAAATCGGACTAGCTGCATCCGCAATTGTATTCGCAATATTAGTAGCCTCAACTGATTTCAGTGCTGGATATTCCAGCGACAATACATTGAAAATCTGGCATCTATTTGCCTACGTAATAATCACAGGAATACTTCACACGTTGATGAGGCCGGTAAGGCAAGCTCTAATACCAAACGTTGTTCCCAGGTCAGTCTTAAGAAATGCTATGGCATTAAATGCCACTACACGAACCGGGACGCGGTTGTTGGGACCAGCATTAGGTGGGGTATTGATTGAGGTCTTAGGAGGATTCAGCTGGAATTTTTATATCGAGGCCGGATCTTATTGCTTAGTAATAGTAATGATGTTGCTAATGAGAACACCTTACCAGACGGAATCTACCGCACGAGAAGAATCAATCTGGAACAATATGAAAGAGGGGATAATCTACATCTGGAATAACAGGGTTATATTGCATTTAATTGTAATGACCGTGATACCCAATTTCGTTTTTCAACCCTTGGTATTTATCATGCCTATATTCGTTACCGATGCGCTAGGTGGAAGCGAGGGAATGGGGGGATTGCTGCTTTCTGTAATGGGGGTAGGAGGCGTCGTTTCAACCATAGTCATAGCTGCTTTAGGATTTCAACTTGGAACCGGAAGAACAGTAATATTATCTTTAGTGGTTGGGACAACCAGCATATTACTCATGGCACAGATCCCTTGGATACCTTTCACCATCGCAATGTTCCTAATAATGGGTTTTGCCCAAACTCAGTTTCGCGTTGGAAATTCAACCTTAGTCCAATCTTTAGTGCCGGACGAGTTGAGAGGAAGGGTCACTAGCGTTTACCAGTTTGACAACGGATTCACTCCGGTTGCAGTACTAATTACTAGCTCTATGGTTCAATGGACAGATGTAATAACCACCATGACAATTATATCTTCCATTAGTCTATGCTTCTCAATAACGCTTTTATTATTTGCTAAATTAGTGAAACAACTCGAGTAACGATCTATTGTTCCTATATGGCCGTAGTTTCACTGATGGACCGGTATGAAAATATCATTAACCCTGACTATTTCAGGAATAACTTGTTGTTCAACATTGAAATTTATGAAAGCCTCCAGCGTTCTAGTTGAACTATCTAATCCGTAAGGTATTGGATCAGGACCTACTATACTTGACAGGTCAATCAACCATTCATCCTCTGGGTATAATTGCACACCTGCCTTTAAGCGTCTCACGCACTCCTCTTTCGCTTGGAGGAACAAATTGAATACTTCCTGGGCAACCCACGGATTTTTATCAAGTTGATCGTCTTTTATGACCACCATATGGCTAATCGGGTAGATACCAGTATTTTCAAACCAACCCCGATCCAACTCATGGGGATCATCAAATAACGGTCGTATATCCGCATTATCACTTATCCCAGCCCCTATTGCTGCATCTATCTCTCCAGATTCCAACATCTCATTCAGATTGCTATTTCGAGAGGATAGGACATTCTTTGGTGCCACGTACTCTTCAACATGTTCATCTCCCGACAATACCCAAGTGATGGAGCTTAAATCAATTCCGTGGACAGTCTGTAACATTCCACGTGTCCAAACACCCGGTGTCACCGTATAACCTCTGACACCAATTCTTTTACCATTCAAATCATCCACAGACTGTATACCAGATTTCACGTTATATGAGATCCCGCCGTGATAGAAGCTCCGAGTTAAGAAAATCGGGATTCCACTGAATTTTTTTCCGTGATGCCTCGCACATAAATATGTAGACAGGGCCATTTCTGCCAAATCAAATTCATATTCACGGACCATTCTACGAAAAATACTAGTGACCGGCGAAACATGTACATGCTCGAAATCAATTCTTGGAGAACTATAGGTTCCATCCTTTAAAGACCGCGTGTGACTGTAATCTCCGAAAGAAGCAGTCAATTTCAATTCACTCATCAATATATCCTCAGAAATGTAGTCGTATCGAAATAGCTCTAAACTATCGTTTCAGTTAAAGTTTCTTTTGGTTGTTTAATATAGTCAAGCTAAGCTACATGAAATTCCAAAGAAAAGACGAATGTCTTTTTGCCCCTGCAATAGAATTGATACGAAGATCTGCCAAGATTAAACTAAACGGAGTCACAAGATTCTTTTAATTTATTGCTGAATCTCATAATGATTGGAGGAACCAAATAACTAATCGCGCTAATAGTGACTCGGTTACACGTTTTAGATTTGTAATAGCCGTGCTGATACTCTGTGCCCATTTTACAGTGGGGATTAACGTATTCTCCATATCACCAATACTCCCTGAAATCATTCAAGATCTTGATCTGAACCGGAGTAATGCCGGTTTGCTTGTCTCCTTNCCATTGCTCNTAGCTGCTTGCTTTGGACTTNTAGGCGGGATTCTGGCNATCAAACTCGGGGGNTTCCGTGCNTTCACCTTAGGGTGGTTTCTCATGGGTGCGATAACATGCTCTGCGATCCTAACCTCGTTTATACCTCTAATAAGTTTAAGGCTACTTTACGGAATAGGTACTGGACTCATCTTAACCACCACCGGCTCGATATTGATTCAATGGTTTAAAGGCAGGGAAATCATAATAATGAACGCCCTGAACACCGCGACTCTNAGCTTAGGTATCGCNTCGTCAGTATCTCTAACAGCTCCCCTAACAGAAGTGTTTGGATGGAACCTGGTGATAAGCAGCTATGGAATACTAGGGTTAGTAGGTGGCATTGTCTGGGTGATCCTAGGGAAACCGAATTCTCCCAAAGACACTTTGTCTCCTTCACCTCCTCTGCGAATAATCAAAGATACCCTNAGCAACCGAGCAATATTANTATTACTCGCNGCAGATGCAGGTGTGTTATTCCAGTACACAGCTTTAAGCGGATGGCTCCCAACTTTTTTCACGGAGATTCGGAGCATGAATACAACACAATCAGGATTCGCAACTAGCTTATTACCACTAGTAGGTGTAATTTCAGTTTTGCTAGGGGGAGTATTACCNCTAAAGATTGGGACACCAAGATTNTACCTAATCCTACCNGGGATTCTAATCTTANTTGGCGGGCCAGCNTGTTACCTTTCGGGAAANCCTGTAATTATTTATTCTGCTCTTATATTGGTGGGAGTTGGCTCCTGGCTCTACGTTCCGACGCTTCTTTCTCAAACCATGCGGTTAGCAAATATGGCACCAGACAAGGTTTCAGTAATCTGGGGATCTCTGATAACTTTTTCCGGATTATCTATGTTCATCTCTCCCGTGTTGGTAGGGATTATCAGAGATGCATCAGGTTCATTCTTAGGGGGGTTCATAATATGCTCCNTAGTATCATCCACCTTACTAATATCTGGAATCTTTATCCCTAAAGAGTCAGAGGTTAAGGTGTAGNTGTTACCTGATTGCCTTGTTCTCCGGTCATTATCCAACTTTTATGAGAACTTCTTAAAACTACTAAGAGAAATCATGTTTACTAAAGTGCATCACGTGACCTACATCGTCGNAAATNCNGATGAGATGTCAAATTATCTATAAAATAACGTCGGCCTCAAACCTTCAAGCNAGGGAGACCAGCCAGACCCGAAATACATTATTTACCACGTAGGCCCAACTATAATGTATTTCTTTGAACCGACCACACCTGATTCATCGATAGCACGTCAATTAAAAGAGAGCGGGCCAAGGGTAGCACATGTAGCCTGGGGAGTTGACGGAATAGATCAAGTTTTCGATAAACTGAGAGCCAACGGGAATCGTCTGAGCGGTGAAAGTCTAGTACTAGTCCGTTCCGNATATAAGACACTAAACATAGCCACAAACGATTCTCATCGAATTCTTTTTCAGCTAGAAGAANGCGAAGAATCTTAAAGATCGTATAACTCCAATCGTGGACACAGTTCCCATTNGAGATATCGATAAAACANNCTAGNTACGGGTTCCCGACAAATNACCTTNAGTTTAGTTGTTCCATTTAGGAGTCCGTTTTTCCAAAAAGGCCGCTATTCCTTCCCTTGCGTCTTCGTCTTGAAGATTTTTGACCATCGTCTCTTCAGCCAGCTGATAGGCATCTGAAGTTCCCAGNTCCATNTGATTATAGAAAGCCTGCTTACCTAAGGCAACCGTCGATGAACTGGCTTNACCTATTTGTCTTGCCAGCTGTAAGACACTTTGTTCCAAGTCGNCCGGCGATACTACTCTGTTGATCAANCCNATTTCCGCAGCATAGTCTGCGGAAATNGGGTGACCAGTCAACAACATTTCCATCGATCTCTTAGGCCCAATAGCCCTCGAAACNGCTACTCCCGGGGTTGTGCAAAAGAGCCCGATCTGAACCCCNGGAGTAGCAAAACTAGCATCTGTAGAGGCTATAGCCAAATCGCAAGTAGCGATTAGCTGACAGCCTGCCGCAGTGGCCAGACCTTGAATCTGAGCTATAACAGGTTGGGGCAAATGCCNTATGCTAGTCATAACTCGAGTACATGCACNGAAGAGCAATTCTTGGCTCTCTANAGATCCGTTAATTAATTGCCTCAGGTCATGCCCAGAGCTAAATACAGGACCGAGAGATTTGATGATTACGACTCTAATATCACGATCCTGAGAAATACAATCGAGAGCATCTTGTAATNCCTCAAGTACTTCTAGAGACAGAATATTTCTACGATCAGGATTGTTGAGAGTCAGGACGGCTATTCCCTCGTTTTGGGTTTGAAGAATTGTATTATCGCTCATTTAAAAACTCCCTCTATCTGTCAACTGGACATTGCAAGGTTTGTATAATGATGTATGGGCCTCATACAGGAATTCTGTAAATATGATGTAACAGCAACAAAAGCCATTTGCTTGTAANCCCCACTTATCGTGGTCAGAATCATAGTGAGATGTTAACATTTTTCCAACCCAGAATTAGNGTTTTGGCGGGGTCGAATTTAGCGCAAAAATTCCGTCGACTTTTTTCAAAACTCGTCACAACTATCGACNCTACCAGNTAACACTATTNACAAAGATACAGAGGCACATAATGACAGATTGGAACCCTACCCAATATTTAAGATATGGGAACGAAAGGCTACGGCCTGCACTTGACCTAATGGGCCGCATCAACTTAGATTCAGCCGAAATAATTTATGATCTNGGATGTGGAACCGGCACAATAACCGGAATTTTGAAAGAACGATGGCCACANGCAACGGTAACAGGTGTTGACAGTTCACCCAATATGTTAGAACGGACTCAGGATGTCCAGTCGGGAGTTATGTGGGAACATGCAGATCTCAACAAATGGCTACCTTCCGAACCCGCTGATTTAATCTATTCCAATGCGGCTTTCCACTGGTTGGATNGTCATGATGCATTATTCCCTAGACTAATGTCATCTCTCAAGGATGGAGGGGTGCTAGCGGTACAAATGCCGGAAAACTGGAATGCACCTAGTCACGCAAACATTGCAGCGACTGCTCGGGAAAGTAAATGGGCAGAAAGACTCGTTCCACACCTCATGGAGAATCCGGTAGCTGACCCAAATTTTTATTACGATATGTTGAGCCCCCTGTCTACCAGTCTAGACATGTGGGAAAGTATATATATGCATATTCTGAACGGAGACGATCCCGTAGTAGAATGGACCAAAGGAACTGTACTACCGCCTCTCCTGTCACATTTACCCGAAGACGAACATGAAGAATTTATAGCTTCATATGGAGTGAAAGTCTCCAAAGCTTATCCCAAACGATCAGACGGTAAGACCATACTCCCATTCAGGCGCTTGTTCATGGTAGCAATCAAATAGATACCTATAAGGTTCATTCTGCTATTGGTTTGTCTACAAGATTCCATTTGTAATTGGACAATCCATATTCACGNAAGTCTTTTCACGGAGGCCTTTTCTATTTTGGAACGTAGTCAGANAAAAATTTTAACCACCCACACGGGTAGCCTCCCTCGTTCAACTGNATTACAAGAATTGCTCAAATCTCAACTCGATCCGTCAGCGGATGACCAAGAACATTTTGAGAAAACCGTAGAAACCGAAATATGTAATGTAGTAGAACGGCAGATAGCCACAGGAATCGACGTTATAAATGATGGGGAACAAGGCCGAATCCAGTACGTCTCCTATGTGAAAGACCGGCTAACGGGATTTGAAGGAGAACACATAGTACGTAGCTCTCCCAGGCTAGATGATTTNGATTTCCCTGAGTTCTTTGCTCAGAGAGGAACGTCGTCTACTAGCATTCCAATGCCCGCCTGTACATCTCCCATCGGATGGAAAGACAGAGAGGCGATCAAGCGAGACATACAACGTCTCCTCAACGCGACCGCAACAAAAACTATGACAGAAGTTTTCATGACTGCAGCATCCCCGGGAGCGATCGCTACTTTCCTGCCAAATCAATATTATTCGACCGAAGAAGAATACCTTTATGCCCTCGCAGAAATTATGCGAGAGGAATACAAAGAGATAATCGAATCAGGGTTATTGCTTCAAATCGATTGTCCGGACTTGGCTATGACAAGAGTTTCTCAATTCTCACATCTCAGTGAAACTGAGTTTGTTAAGATCGTGGAAATGCATGTAGAAGTTCTACAGTATGCTTTAGGTGAAATACCTCCTGATAAAATGCGAATGCACATGTGTTGGGGGAACACTGAAGGTCCCCATAACCATGATATCCCTTTGGAGAAAATCATAAGTACGGTTCTCAAGGCACCGCCTACAGGGATCTCTATTGAATCTGCTAATCCGAGGCATGCCCACGAATGGAAAATTTGGAAGAATGTCCCTCTACCAGAGGGCAAGGTCATAATTCCAGGAGTTTTAGATACTACAACGAATTTTATTGAACATCCGATGTTAGTAGCCGAACGTATTATCAGATTCGCAAGATTAGTTGGGAAGGAAAATATCATAGCCAGCACCGACTGTGGCTTCGGCACATCAGCATGGGGGCGACGAGTTGAAACAAATATAGCATGGGCTAAACTGGCCTCCTTAGTCGAAGGCGCAGAAATAGCTACTCGCGAACTATGGCTTTAACTGTTTATAAATGGATATATGAAAGGAACTCGACGTCAGGTTATCCTGTTAACTGGCATGTTAACCCAAGAACTCATTTCATGCGGGCTAGTAGTAGGATCCGCGGAACAAACAAAAGATTTATTTAATTTCTCCATACTCGTTACGCCGAGTAATCCCATCCCGACCCTAATCTCATCTTCAAGAATCTCTAACACCCTATAAACCCCTGCGGATCCGTTGGCCGCTAATCCCCATCCCTGTAATTTACCTACTGCCACGGCCTTTGCTCCCATAGCAACGGCTTTAATAACATCACTACCTCTTTGGATACCCCCATCCAACACTATCTCCGCTTTGCCTCCAACTGCATCTACTACTTCCTCAAGAAAATCCATTGTTCCGAGACCATGATCAAGCTGTCTTCCACCGTGATTTGACACCCACACTACCCCTACTCCATGATCAACTGCCAATTTGGCATCCTCTCGGTTAGAGACACCCTTTAATACAAGAGGAAGACCCGAATATTCCCTTATTTTGACTATGGTCTCCCAAGTTACTGATGCCTGCCAAATGGGATCTGGGGGAGTACGTTGGGACATTGGAACCCAGCGACTTAACCAAGTACGCTCCCTACGGCTGTATACGGCGGTATCTACAGTTATACAAATAGCTTTATAACCTGCTGACTTAGCACGATCCAGCATGTCTTTAGTCCAATCCCAATCTCCATGGATATAAAGCTGATATACCTTTGGCGACGATGCAGCACTGGATATTTCCTCTAAAGATGGTTGCGTGACTGAACTCACTACATGCAAAACTCCAAATTCNCTCGCTGCTTTTGTAACCCCAGCTCCTCCTTCTTCATCGAAGACCTGCAAAGAACCAACTGGAGCCATCATGACCGGTATCCGCAGAGTATGACCTAATAACGTAGTCGATGTATTTACATCAGAAACATTCACCAAAATCCGAGGTCTAAAAGCAACCTTATCGAAGGCCAAACGATTCCTACGCATGGTAGTTTCAGACTCTGATCCTCCTACTAGATAATCCCAAGGTCCTTGAGATAACCGTCGTTTGGCTGCTTGGATGATTTGTTCGTTGGTGGANAATTCAGGACTCGTCACGATTCTACCCTCGTTTTAATCTATCATTATCCGAAATGTGCCGTAACNCCGTTAATCTGACCGATATTAGCGCTTAAAGATGCTGAAAACAATAACGGTCGACGCNGTTTTGATTACCACTAGCATGACATTTTGAAGGTTCAAGGAAACTCTATCCCCTTGNTGGATGGGTCCTATGNGNATTGCCTGAGTAGGACTTATTCTTGGNNGTGGTAGAGGTCCGGTTTCTACCAGTNGTTTCAGTACTCGGCTTACCCTGACGATTCTCCGCTTTTATCGGCGACTGAGTATTATTAGANGCTGCCCTGTGATTACCAGCTTTCCATCTCGATCTAGATCTTTTTTGAGATTTGGGCTTGGCAGGTTGCAATGGAAAAGCATTTTCAGGACGAAAATCACCGTAATCGAAATCGGCCAACCGGCACCGTTCTATCCCAGATTTCACGATTTTTTCAACTGAGCGGACCATAGCCAAGTCTTCGTGACAAGCAAGAGTAAAGGCTTCACCATCTCTCAAAGCCCTCCCTGTTCTTCCAATACGATGTGTATACGCATCAACGGTATCCGGCATGTCAAAGTTAATAACNTGCGTTACCCCGCTTACATCAAGGCCATGAGCAGCGATATCGGTCGCTACTAAAATGTCNTGTTTCCCTTTACGAAATCCTTCCATAGATCTCTGTCGTTGGCTTTGAGACATGTTCCCTTGGAGGGCTACCGCGTTATGTCCTTCACGTTGAAGATCACCAGCGAGATTCCGCACTCGGTATTTAGTCCGNGCGAAAATCAGAATCTGCCCAGTTGCGGTTTGTCGAATTAAATGAAATAACAATTCCTTCTTTAACTTGGATGGTACTGGGTATAAGGCATGAGAAACGGTTGGAGCTGGAGCCGCATCGCCAATTTGTACTGTAACCGGATCATCCAATATATCAAGAACGAGTCCTCTGATTTCTTTAGGCATAGTAGCTGAGAAGAAAAGAGTTTGACGACTAACGGGAAGCCGTCTGATTATGCGTCGCACATCCGGCAGGAATCCCATGTCGCACATGGTATCGGCTTCATCTAAAACAAACAATTCGACGTTAGATAGATCCAAATAACCCTCAGATAGATGGTCTAGAAGACGACCGGGGCAAGCGATAATTAAATCAACTCCCCGCTTCAAAATCCTAGTTTGCGTCCCTTTGCTAACTCCTCCATAAACTACGGCACTACGTATGCCAGTATACTTACCAAGCATCAAAGCATCTTGATAAACCTGTTCCGCCAATTCCCGTGTAGGTACCAACACTAAGCTTCTGACATGCTTGCCTCGACGGCGATATAATTTCTGGAATATAGGCAACAAAAACGCCGCGGTTTTCCCCGTACCGGTTTGCGCTAAACCGAGTATATCCTTGCCCATTAACGACTCCGGTAAAGACTGCTCCTGAATGGGAGTAGGATGTTTAAAACCCTTGTTATTGACTCCTTTTAGAATATCGGCTTCCAAATNAAATTGTTCGAAATCCAACTAAAGAACCCCTTTTCGACTTGAGAGAGTCCCTTTTATCTCTTAGCTCTCTGTACGTCAATTATAGATTTTGTATATTAAATGTTAAGTGATGTATTAAACCGAACGAACAAATAAAAAGCATTGTCATTTAGTTCAAATACATATCATACCTAAAGGCCTGCTACCCAAGCGATTTAAATGCAGATTTAGAATAAAGAACTCCTGAATAAACTCCGATCAATGTCCCGATAGCCAGTATGGATATAGAAAATTCTCGAAAGTAATCCAGAGACACCAATGGGACAGATATAACTAGACTAATTCCCGCCATCTGCATCACGGCCTTGATCTTCCCATGAATGGCTACTTGGACAATACCCTGTATCCCGCGTGACGAAGCCCATTCTCTTAGAGACATCACAAACATCTCCCTGGCAATGATTATGAGCCCTAAAACCAGAAGCGCCAACGAATCNGATACATAAACCAATGCGATTAAAACCATAAATACCAAAAACTTATCCGCGATAGGGTCCAAAAAGGCACCGAATGGTGTTTGTTGAGATCTCCTTCTAGCAACCGCCCCATCAGCAGCATCACTCAATGCTCCGATAACAAATAATCCTGCGGCTATCGCCACGGATGGATTATTACCAATTANTATGAATACAGGAACTAAGATTCCTATCACAAATCTAGATAGGGTTAATGCAAGAGGCAGTTTGTAAATGTTCACACCGTCTAAGAACCTAAAATACTNGCTGATACCTAATTTAGATCAGTCAGATCGATCGAAGTATCCTTTTGTGACTCCGACCGAGATATCGACCCGTTCGTAACCAAAAACAACCCCGGGCAATGATCCGGGGTTGTTTCAATGACCGTCTTGGTAGCGCATAGGGGATTCGAACCCCTGATCTCCGCCTTGAGAGGGCGGTGTCCTGGGCCGCTAGACGAATGCGCCGCTATCTGGCCTGCCGACGTCCCCTAACTTCCTACAGGCCTTCAAGATTGTATCAAAGTGCCATATCGTTGTAAATCAGTTTGGACTCTAATAGATTGGAGTATCAATAAACCTGGCTGCAAAGAAAGCCCAAAAGGCAAATCAGACTTCAGATCATTTTTTAGACACCAAGAATTTAACTAAAGCCTCAACTTGTCCATCAGTAAGATGAGCCGTGATCCCTGAGGTCATCAAACCTGGCATAGCCCTTTCAACTCCCTCCGGCACAAATGCCTCCGGAGAACGGATCGACTCTTCAATGTATTCGCTAGCGGATAAACCTGACTTTCTGCTTGCAGCATCAGTACCTATATGGGTGAGTTCAGGCCCAACACCACCAGTCGTCAAACCTTCGATGGTATGGCATGCCCCGCATCCACCCAATCCAGCAAATATCTCTTCTCCTTCTAATGA
This sequence comes from Chloroflexota bacterium, assembly GCA_002707185.1. The sequence goes on from PAMF01000027.1 coordinate 11,882, forward strand.
ATCATTCTGGGAATCCTGTGAGGAGACGCGATCAACTTGATTTGTGACGATCGGCGCCGGTTTGGATATGGAAGTGCTAGGGATTGGTGGCTGTACGCTTTCCGAAGTACCACAACCCACTACAAAAATCAGCATAAAAAGACTTACCACCGAGACCAAATACCAATTCATCCGTAAGCTCCTCTATAACAAATTGTCGGCATCCCCAAGATCCGATACACTAACCTTGATTATATCAAATCTCCATAATGGATTGCCTTTGATCTCTTCAGGAAAAGACGGCAGAATAATCAGGAGATTAAACGTTAGACAGTTATCTTAGCCAATTAAATATAGTAAAAGGATAGACCAAATCATTTTGGAAGTAGGGAAACTACCTCATAGCCTGCTGGAAAAATTACTTGCTAAAATACCAACCAGTGACCCAAGTGTCATACTAGGTCCTAAAATTGGTGAAGACGCAGCTGTAGTTTCGATAGGAGGAAAGTTGGTAGTGGCGAAAAGTGATCCAATCACCTTTGCTACTGCCAATGCCGGTTGGTATGCAGTCCAAATTAACGCGAACGACATAGCCTGCGCGGGCGGTGTACCCAAATGGTTCCTAGCGACACTTCTATTGCCAGAGTCCATAGAACAACCCGAATGTGAATCCTTATTTTCTGAAATCATAGATTCATGCACACAGCTGAACGTAAGCCTCATCGGAGGACACACTGAAGTTACTTTGGGCATTGATAGGCCCATCATATTAGGTACGATGCTTGGTGAAGTGGAACCAAAGAACCTTACCTACACAGGTAAAGCTCAAGAAGGCGACAGCATAGTCTTAACTAAAGGAATCTCCATAGAAGGCACTTCCATCCTCGCTAGAGAAAGACCTCAGGAGCTTTTAAATTCTGGCGTATCTCAAAACATTATTGATAAGAGCACTCAATATTTGACAAATCCGGGTATTAGCGTAGTCACAGACGCTAAAATAGCGTTGGAGTCGGTCAGAGTCCATTCGATGCACGACCCCACAGAAGGCGGATTATTCACCGGACTAGCAGAAATCGCAAAAGCGTCCGGTTTAGGCCTGGCTGTAGAAGAAGGAAGCATACCGGTATTACCGGAAACAGAACAAATTTGTATGGCACTAGGGCTAAACCCGTTTGGACTTCTAGCATCCGGAGCGCTGCTCATAACCCTTCCGTCAGAAGATGTCCCGACTTTGCTAAACGAACTAGAAACACACGGCATATTGGCATGGGAAATAGGACAGATTATTGCCCCTGAAGAAGGTTTAGTGCTATTCGGGAGAAGCGGCGAAGAAGTCTTGCCCGAATTCCCAAGAGATGAACTCGCTAGTTACCTAGCCAGTCACCCAAAGAATCCGTATTAATCATACATCTTCACTACAATCAAATTCTAGTTTTTAAAGATTCCTCTAACTGTTCTAGAGTTATATTACCGCCGCTAACTACCACAACCACCTTTTTTCCTTTTAACTGTTCCTGAAGTTTACACAACCCAGCCAAAGCCGCTGCGCCCGCTCCTTCCGCCAAGGTATGAGCTTTTTCGATTAGTAAACATATACTTTGACGTATTTCATCGTCACTAACCAAAATGAAATCATCCAAAAGAGCTGTCAACAACGACAACGGTAGATCATACCCTGTCCCAGTCGCCAAACCTTCGGCAAACGTCTCGTTAGTGGAAGTCCTAACTTCCCCCTGTTTCCAAGATACAAATCCGGCAGGTGACCGTTCTGACTGAACTGCATAGACTTTAATCTCTGGATTAATCGATTTAGCTACTACGCAAGTGCCACAAGCACCACTCCAGCTATCAATAGTACAGGATTGGAAAAAACCAATAAAAATATGATGCCTGTTGATATGAAAGATAGAGAGATTAAGGTTATAGTTTTGCCCCCAAATTTGTCAGATAGATCGCCAGAAATGGGTTTTATGAAGATCCCTATGATAAACAATAAT